>NZ_VOQX01000063.1:0-27214 GCF_016643525.1 Pantoea sp. Morm
GAGACTGCAGAATACGGCAACTACCTGTTCTCCTTCGCGGCAGTTCCACTGCTGAAAGAGTTCATGACCACCCTGCAGCCGGGCGATCTGGGCAAAGCGATTGAAGGCACTCAGGTTGATAACGCGCAGCTGCGTGATGTTAACGAAGCCGTACGTCAGCACCCAATCGAAGCGGTTGGCCGTAAACTGCGTGGCTACATGACCGATATGAAACGTATTGCGGTTGCTGGCTAATCCCCGCACGACACCGTTTTCAGCACAAGAAGAACCCCGGCTTGCCGGGGTTTTTTTTATGCCTGATCAGATAGGTTTCTCACAGCCAACCACGACAAAACTCTATTAAGCCGTAACGCCATGGCGATCACGCAGTCCGGGGCCGCTTAGGGTTTTGCGTCCTCGCCCCGCTAACGCGGTGCCCTCATGTCATTCGCCCGTATCTCATTCCTACCCAATAAAAAACCCGGCCTGAGCCGGGTTCGTTATATCAATCTGCAACCCTTACACCGCTTCGTACAGCGTCTGATGGCGTGTCTCTTTACAGGCAATCAACGCGATCAGCGTCAGTACCGCCATTGAAGCCAGATAGAAACCAACCGCCTGCAAACCGTAGTTGGCGTTCAGCCAGGTCGCAATATATGGCGCAACAGACGCACCCAGAATCGACGACAGATTGTAAGAGAAGGATGCGCCGGTATAACGCACTTCGGTCGGGAACAGCTCTGGCAACAGCGCGCCCATCGGGCCAAACGTCAGTCCCATAATGCTCAAGCCCAGCAGCAGGAAGCCCATTACCAGGATCTGTGAGCCTGATCCCAGCAGCATCGGGAACATCAGCGCGAAAGCGATGATCATCAAGGTAATGGTGATCATGGTGCGACGACGGCCATAGCGGTCTGCCAGCAGGCCCGCAATCGGTACCATCACACCAAAGCCAATCACTGCCACCATCAGCATCCACAGGAAGCTATTACGGGAAAAGCCTAAACCCGCTGGCGCCGGTGCAGTGCCGTAACTCATCGAATACACGGTCATGATGTAGAACAGCGTATAAGTCGCCAGCATGATGAAGGTGCCAAGAATCGTAGCGGTCAGATGCTTGCTCAGCAGTGTACCGATCGGCATTTTGACCTGCTTATTCTCTTTCTGCACTTTGGCAAACACCGGGCTTTCGTGCAGCGAAACGCGCACATACAGGCCAATCAGTACCAGTACCGCAGAAAGGATAAACGGCACGCGCCAGCCCCAGTTCATGAACTGCTCATCGGTCAGCAGCCAGGAGAGCAACAGGAAAGTACCGTTGGCGAAGAAGAAGCCAATTGGCGCGCCAAGCTGTGGGAACGAACCATAAAGTGCACGTTTTTTCGCTGGCGCATTTTCGGTTGCTAACAGAGCGGCGCCGCCCCATTCACCACCAAGACCCAGGCCCTGACCAAAGCGCGCCAGCGCCAGCAGCAGCGGAGCAGCAACGCCAATGGTTTGGTATCCAGGCAGCAGACCGATCAATACCGTGGAGACACCCATGGTCAGCAGCGATGCTACCAGGGTGGCTTTACGGCCTACGCGGTCGCCAAAGTGACCGAATAGCGCAGAACCAATCGGGCGCGCGACGAAGGCGATAGCGAAGGTCGCCAGCGACTGTAGCGTGGCCACGGTGGCATCACCCTGCGGGAAGAAAATATGCGGAAAGACAATGACGGCCGCAGTGGCATAAATATAGAAATCGAAGAATTCGATTGCGGTGCCGACAAGCGATGCCACGACCACTTTGCCGCGTGAGTTTACGGGCGTGTCGTCGTGTTTTTTGTCGAGTGTTTCTGTGATGGAGGCTTGCATGACTGTTTCTTAATTGTAAATGTAGACAGAGAATCTTACGCACCTGTTTTGCGGCATTCAATGATGAAAACCCGCGCCAGAACAGGCATTTTCGGCGAAAAAGTGGATAATTTCTGAGTTGCGGCAATCGGCGGGTGATGGGAACGGGAAGTGTCACTTTTTTGGCGGGAATCTCTGCAAAAGGGCCAAATAAAAGTGACCCTTTAGCGTTTCCTGCTGGTTTTTGCTGGAATAATAGCCAGCAGGAAACATTTTTAGCTGTTGCGGCAAATGTAACAATTTTGCGATGTTAATTGCTCTGATGCGGCTGCGGCATCTCTTTATCATCCTTGTATTTTGCGGTGGCTATCCACGCGGCGCAGAACAGTGTCAGACGGGCAAAGAAGTAAAAGAACGCCATTAATCCCAGCACCGAACCAAAGGCTGCCCCAGAGGGCGAAGTGGCCAGCTTTGGCAGCGTCAGCGTCATCACAAACTTAATCACCTCGAAGCCAATGGCCGCCAGCAGCGTGCCGCGGAACAGCGCCTTCTTACGTGGCTTATGACGCGGCAGAATCCAGAAAATCCACAGAAACAACAGATAGTTGGCAAAAATGGAGATCGACAACGCAATGATGGTCATCGCCGGACGCAGCCACTCGATATCCTCCAATCCCAACGCGTTAACGATGGCATTCTGCGCGGCACCGGCGATGGAGGTCAGCGACAGCGTAATCACCAATGCCAGCATCAGACCCAACAACGACACCAAATCACGCGCATATTTCTTCCATAACTTCTCTTGATCGTCCGGCTTACGCTCCCAAACATCACGCGACTGCGCGCGCACCGCCTCGCGCAAATTGCCCATCCAGTTAATGCCAGAGTAGAGCGCCAGCAGCAAACCGGTTAACCCGACCGTCGCGCGCTGCTGAATCGCGGTGTTCACGGTGTTCTTTAGCGTAGTGGCCAGCGTAGGATCGCTGATGCTGTTAACGATTTTGTTGATCAACTCGGTGAGTAAATCCTGATTCGACGCCAGCCCAAAACCGACTGCCGCAAAGGAGACCATCAAAATCGGTATCAGAGATAGGAAGGAGAAGTAAGTGATCGCTGCGCCAAACTGGCTGCCGAGGCGATCGTTAAACCGATCCAGCGCGCGCATAAAATGCGCCACCGCCGGAATGGCCTGGAACCAGGCCGCAAAGCGCGACACGTTCTGGATTGAGCCATCCACGGTTTTGTTACCGGTCTTGATATCAATCAGCGGCTTCTTTTCAGCCGTGGGTTCTTGGTTAGGTTTGTCTGTCATAGACGATAATTATCCTGTTCACTGCGAAATTAAAATTATAGCCCTTTATGTCACATACTCCTGCAACACCTGACTCAGCCACTCCATAAACACCCGCACGCGACGTGCTACGTTGCGGCGATGTGGGTAAAGCAACGAAATCGGCATCGGCTTGGCGGGGAAGTGATGCAGCACTTCCACTAACTGGCCTGATTCCAGTAGTGGCTGCACACCAATCGCCGGCACCTGAATAATGCCTAATCCCGCGATGCAGGCGGCACGGTAAGTTTCGGTGCTGTTCACCGTCACCACGCCGCCGGTCTGAACATAGTGGCACTGCTTACCATCAAAATATTCAAACCCCAAAGAGGGCTGCCCCAGCTGCTGGGTGTAATGCACCATCGCGTGCTGTGCAAGATCTTCGAGGCGCACCGGCATGCCGAAGCGGGAAAGGTAGTCGGGACTGGCGCAGTTAATCAAGGCATGTGATCCGATTTTTCGCGCAATCAGACCTGAATCTTTCAGCTCGCCCACGCGGATCACGCAGTCAAAACCTTCACGAATCACATCCACCTGGCGATCGCTGCTGCTAAGCTCAATTTCGATGCCGGGATAATGCTGCAGAAATTCTGGCAGACGCGGCAGGATAAATCCGGTGGCCATGGCCACCGACATATCGACGCGCAACTTGCCGCTCAGGGTGGCGGGATCGTGCTGGAACAGGCTGTCCATATCGTCGAGCATCGACAACAAATCGAGACAACGATCGTAGTAGACCAGCCCATCCTGGGTGAGATGAACACGCCGGGTGGTGCGATGCAGCAGACGCGTGCCCATTTGATTTTCCAGCGCCTGTAACTGGCGCGATACGCTGCCTTTCGGTAGTCCAAGACTTTCAGCTGCACGGGTAAAACTGCCCATTTCTGCCACCCGCACAAAAACCTGCATTGCGTGAATTTTATCCATGTTGTTCACCGATTGTTGTTGTTAGTGAAACAGTGCTGCGTATTCCTCTGCGTTTATAGATCAATTTATAGCGAATATCCTTATCCCGTGTTCAATTTTCCATCTGGAGCGAAACATGAGTCATAAAATTGCATTGATTACCGGCGGCAACCGCGGTTTGGGCAAGAATGGTGCACTGAAACTGGCGGCCAAAGGTGTAGATATTCTTTTCACCTATCGTGGTCACGCGGAAGAAGCGCAGGCCGTGGTGAAAGAGATCGAGGCGCTGGGCGCGCGTGCTGTGGCTCTGCAGCTGGATGTTGGCGACAGCAGCACCTTCGACAGCTTCGTGGCGCAGGTGAAAGAGACACTGCAAAAAACCTGGCAACGCGACAACTTTGATTATTTAGTGAACAACGCCGGTCACGGTCACTACAAGCTGTTTGCAGAAACCACCGAAGAGGAGTTTGATGCGCTGATGAATGTGCACTTCAAAGGGCCTTACTTCCTGACGCAGAAGCTGCTGCCGTTGATCGTTGATGGTGGCCGCATCCTGAACATCTCCAGCGGATTAACACGCATGACGCTGCCGGGTTCAGGCACCTATGCCTCGGTGAAAGGGGCGATGGAAGTGCTGACGCGCTATCAGGCCAAAGAGCTGGGCGAGCGCCGCATTCGCGTCAATATTCTGGCGCCGGGTGCGATTGAAACTGATTTCGGCGGTGGACGCGTGCGCGATACCAAAGATCTCAACGATCACATTGCCTCGGTGACATCGCTGGGTCGCGTTGGTCAGCCAGATGATATTGGTGACGCCATCAGCGCCATCCTGAGCGACGAAACCGGCTGGATTACCGCCCAGCGCATCGAGGCCTCCGGCGGTCAGGCACTGTAAAAACATCGCGCTGCGACCGAATCGTGTTAACGAACGGAGCAGCGCCCGTTTTACACCTCAATCGTTCCATCAATCAGGGTGAGGGTTTGCCCGCCGATCCAGATTGTCTCACCGGCAAAACGCACCACAATGCGACCGGCACGCTGGATGGCGCTGCCCTGACGCGCGCAGTAATCCTGCCGCTGGCCCTGCGCCGCCAGATAGCGTGCCAGACAGGCGTTAGCGCTGCCGGTGACCGGATCTTCGACCAGGCTACCGTTCTCGACCAGCAGCGCGCGTAGCTCGTACTGCGCCTCTGCGTCCTGCGGCAGCGGGCCAAACAGGGCGATGCCGTTCACACCCGCATGCTGCTGCAGCCGCAGTAAATCGTCCGCCTGGGTGACCACCTCCAGCACCGCCTGCGCGCTGCTCATCGGAATTAACAGCCAGCGAATCCCCATATCCGCCACGGCTGGCGTCTGGCTGAGATCGAACGCGTCACTGTGCAGTGCGCTGCTCATCAGCGCATCGCTGAACGGCGTCAGGCTGGCGTCCGGCGCGGCAAAGGCCAGCGTACCGTCAGCGCCAATCTGCACCTCCACCAGGCCCACGCCGCACTCCTGCACAATCTTACCCGCTGTTTTCAGGGGCCAGCCGGCTTCCAGCAAGGCATGCGCGGTGCCAAGCGTGGGGTGTCCGGCAAACGGCAGTTCGCCGCCAGGCGTAAAGATGCGCACACGATAGTCGGCTGTGGCATCCTGTGGTGGCAGCACGAAGGTGGTTTCCGACAGATTGGTCCAGCGTGCGATGGCCGCCAGCTGTGCGTCGCTCAGACCCTGGGCATCCATAATCACCGCCAGCGGATTGCCGCTGAACGCACCTGTGGAGAACACATCCACTTGTTTAAACGCCACCTGCATGTTCGCTCCTTTCCTCATTGAGGTTGTCTGAAATCCGGATTTACATCCTGCTGATTGCTTAAGGCGTCTAACAGGACTATGAATAGATTAACAATTCTGCCAGCGGAGTCCGCTATGTTAAAAATTCTGGGCCGTAACTCGTCAATCAACGTTCGTAAAGTGCTGTGGCTCTGTTCAGAGCTGGATATTGCCTGGGAGCACGAGCCGTGGGGTGAAGACCCGCAGTCGTTGCACTCACCGCAGTTTATGGCGCTCAATCCCAACGCCATGGTGCCAGTGATCATCGAAGATGACTTCGTGATGTGGGAGTCCAACGCGATTCTGCGCTACCTCGCCAACAGCAACGGCGGTGAATGGCTCTACCCGGATAATCCGCGCGCGCGTGCGCCGGTCGATCAGTGGATGGACTGGCAGGCCACCGAGCTCAACACCTCATGGCGCTATGCTTTTATGTCGCTGGTGCGCAATTCGCCAGCCCATCAGGATCCGCGCCTGCTGGCTGCCGCCATCAAAGGCTGGAGCCACACCATGGGTATTCTTAATCAGCAGCTGGAAAAAACAGGGCGCTACGTCGCGGGCCGTAACTTTACCCTGGCCGATATTCCGGTTGGCCTGGCGGTGAACCGCTGGTTTGAAACCCCGCTCGACCATCCGGACTTTCCTGCCGTGCAAACCTATTATGAGCGGCTGACCGAACGCGAGGGTTACACTACCTGGGGCCGCAACGGTAAGCCCTGATCCTGACCCGGCGCGATACCGGTGATTTCACAGGCCAGCGCGCCGGTGCGTTTCAGTGCCCAGGTGTAACGCTCATCAAACGGATAGCAGCAGGAGAGACGCAGCGCATGGCGATAGCGATCGCTCAGCGAATAGAGCGCGCCCGGCGTGACGCAAATCTGCTCCTGCAACAGGCGATGGAACATCTCCACCGTGTCAACTTTGCCCGGCAGCTCGACCCAAAACACAAAGCCGCCGCGCGGCAGGGTAGCGCGCGTGCCCTGCGGGAAGTGACGGGCAATGATGCCGCGCGCCGCATCCAGATTGGCGGCATAGCGACGCCGCAGCGAACGCAGATGGTGATCATAACCGCCGCTGGCGAGGAATTCGGCCAGCGTTTCGCTCAGCAGTTTTGATTCGGTCATCGACGATACCGCTTTCAGCCGCGCAATCGCCGGGTGGAAGCGGCCGGCAGCCGTCCAGCCCACGCGAAAATCGGGCGCGACGGTTTTGGTGAAGCTGGTGCAGTAAATCACCCAGCCGTCGCGGTCAAAAGCTTTGACCGGCGGCGACAGCGGCCAGTCAAACTGCAATTCGTCATACAGCCCATCTTCCAGCAGCGGAACGTGGTAAGTATTCACTAACTTCGCGAGACGCTTTTTATTCTCCAGCGGCATCACGTAGCCCAGCGGATTCTGCGCGCCCGGCATGGCGATCAGCGCCTGAATGCGCTGCTCCTGTAGCAGCATCTCCAGCGCGTCCAGCGACAGGCCGTTTTGCGGATCGGTGGGGATTTCCAGCGCCTTCAGCCCGAGTGAGGCCAGCAGCGGGAACAGAAAGAAGTAGGTCGGCGATTCAAGCCCGACGCAGTCGCCCGGCTTCGTCACCGCACGCAGCGCCAGCTGCAGCGCTTCCATGCAGCCGTGGGTCAGGGTGATGTCCGCGACAGTGAGATTCAGGCCGGTGTGCAGGCTACGGCGCGCAATCTCCTCCCGTAAGCGCTCACTACCCGGCGGAAGCGCATAACGACCAATGATGTCGTTATCGCGGCGAATAAGGGAGGCGGTAATGCGTCCCAGTTTCGCCGCCGGAAACAGCTCACTATCCTGCGGGCAGGCCAGCGAAATATTGGTGTAGTCGGGGTGATTCTGCGCGGCGAACACCTGCTCGATCAGTTCCAGTTTTTGCGTGCTGGGGTCATTAACGCTGGCGCTCATCGGCCTGAGCGGTCGCGTCACCGCGGGCAGCACGCCGCGCACGTAGTAGCCCGACTGCGGACGGGCTTCTATCAGGCCGCGATCTTCAAGAATATGCCAGGCACTTAGCACCGTATTGATGCTGACCTGGTGCGACTGTGCCACGCGCCGGATGGCCGGCAGGCGCTTACCCGGCTTCAGCGTGCCCTGATGGATAGATTCGGCAAAACTGTCCGCCAGCTGCTGGTACAGCGTCTGGCCGGATGAGAGAGGAAGGGACACAAAAGCCTCCGCGCGCGATAGGTACAATTTAAAATTGCCTTAACTGTATCCATCACAATAGTGATTTTGTGTCTCTGTTGCCATTGTAATTTGCGCATTAGCATGGTGCTTCGTTGATTCTCAGGGAAACGCACCATGCTCGATCCATCCTTCTTTAGCTACGTTACGGTGATGTCGATTACACCGGGTCCGAACAATCTGTTACTGGCCACGTCCGGCGTCAATTTTGGCTTCCGGCGCACGCTGCCGATGCTGTTTGGCATCCTGCTCGGCTGTGCGTTACAGATGCTGCTGGCGAGCGTGGCGCTGGAGCTGCTGTTGCACTGGATGGCGTCGGTGCGGTTGCCGCTGACGGTGGTGGGATGCAGCTATCTGCTGTGGCTGTCGTGGAAAATCTTCCGCGCCGGTGCGCCGCAGCTGCGCGAACGTCCGCGTCCGATGACCCTGCTGGGCGGCGTGTGTTTCCAGGCGGTGAATCCCAAAGCCTGGCTGATGGTCACCAACGTGGCGCTGATGTACGCCAACAGCAACGGTGTGCTGGCGGTGCTGCTCGGCTTCGCCGCCCTCAACCTGCCGTGCATTTTAATCTGGGCAGCGCTGGGCGATCGGCTGCGCCATCACCTGCAGATTGCGTGGAAACGTCAGGCGTTCAATACGCTAATGGCGCTGTCGCTGGTGGCAACCACCGGCTGGATGCTGTATGACGCGCTGCTGTTGAGCTGATGCCACGGCGTTGGATGGCGCGGTAAGCAGGGGCACAATATGGGGGGGCTGGTCAGTTAACGAAGCCGTACGACGCACCCTGATGTAGCGGCGCGATTTATCGCGCAATGTGCAATGTATTGTGCCGCTAACAAACGCGCGCTTCCTGGTGAATAAATCCCTGGCTGAACCGTCAGGGATTGCATCATCCAAAAGGCGACACCGTAATCAAAAAAAGAGGCCGCGATTGCGGCCTCAGTCAGGTTTGTATTTACCGGTGAAGGGACAGGCGTCGCCGCTTACTTGCCCACCACATGGGCGGTTTCACGGCCTTCGTCGTTGGCGGCTTCCGGCGTGATGACCGGTGCGTAATCCAGCTGCAGCACGCGACTGGTTTCGGCCAGCACCTTCTCGGTCAGCGCCACGTCGCCGTTCAGCTTGCGGCCCCACGACGGGATTACCGCGCGGATTTTGGTTTGCCACTCTGGCGAGCGCATCTGCTCCGGAAACACTTTCGCCATCAGCTCCAGCATAATCGGTGCTGCGGTGGAGGCGCCCGGTGACGCGCCCAGCAGCGCAGAGATCGAGCCGTCGGCCGAGGTGACCACTTCGGTACCGAGACGCAGCACGCCGCCCTCTTTCTCATCATTTTTGATGATTTGCACGCGCTGACCGGCCGTGACCAGCTTCCAGTCTTCCTGTTTTGCCTGCGGCACATAAGCGCGTAGCGCCTCCATACGATCGTCATCGCTCTGCAGCACCTGATCGACCAGATATTTCACCAGATCGAAGCTTTTCAGCCCAACCTGCATCATCGGCAGCAGGTTACTGCTGTTCATCGCGCCGAACATATCCAGCAGCGAGCCCTGCTTGAGGAATTTGGTGGAGAAGGTCGCAAACGGGCCAAACAGCAGCACCTGCTTGCCATCCAGCACGCGGGTATCAACGTGCGGTACCGACATCGGTGGTGCGCCCACGCTGGCTTTGCCGTACACCTTCGCCATGTGCTGCGCCACCACGTCCGGGTTTTCCGTGACGAGGAACGAGCCGCCCACCGGGAAACCGGCGTAGCCTTTTACTTCCGGGATGCCGGTTTTTTGCAGCAGCGGCAGCGCGGCACCGCCGGCACCGATAAACAGCTGGCGCGCGGTCAGCACCCGCGACTCACCGCTGGCGAGGTTGTGCAGGCTTACCTGCCAGCGCCCATCGCTCAGGCGCTTGATATCGCGCACTTCCTGACGCAGACGCAGGCGGAAATTCTCTTTCTTCTCCAGCGCGGCAATCAGCTGGCGCGTCACCTCACCGAAGTTAACGTCGGTGCCCATGTCGGTCCAGGTGGCCGCGACTTTCTGCTTGCGGTCGCGTCCGTTCATCACCAGCGGAATCCACTCAGCGATCTGGTCACGATCTTCGGAATAGTTCATACCGCGGAACAGGGTGCTTTTCTGTAGTGCCTGGAAGCGCTTGCGCAGGAAAGCGACGTTTGCCTCGCCCCAGACAAAACTCATGTGCGGCGTGCTGTGAATAAAGCTTTGTGGATTACTCAGGTTGCCTTTCTGTACGTGATACGCCCAGAACTGGCGGGAAATCTGGAAGGATTCGTTAATCGCCACCGCTTTGGCAATGTCGATGCTGCCATCCGCTCTTTCGGGCGTATAGTTCAGCTCGGCCAGCGCCGCGTGGCCGGTGCCGGCATTGTTCCAGCCGTTAGAGGATTCGACCGCGACATCATCCAGCCGCTCGACCATCTCAATCGACCAGTCTGGCTCGAGATCCTGCAGCCAGGTGCCTAAGGTAGCACTCATCACGCCTGCGCCGATCAGCAGGACATCTACGTCTTTTCGTTCCTGAAGGTGTGTGCTTTCCATGCCAGCGGCGGCTAGCGCCAGATTTACCGCAGTGTTGCTCATGAGGCGACATCTCCTCTCTGTTGCCCTGAAGCTCAACAGGTTCGCAGGCGAAACAGCCACGCTTTTTGCAAGCGCGTTGCGCTATTTCTCAAAGGTTAAGACTCAGGTTTAAGCCATAGGTGTGATAACGGTTAACTGCACGTTATGCATATGCATTCGAATATAACATTCTCGTATCGGAATTAAACGTTTGTTTATTTTTTAAATGCAGAAATGATTCAGCATAAGAATTAATCAGCCCGACGGCGCTGTCATAAGGGATTTTTATCCCCTAATCAGGCAGTTATAGTAACGTAGTTGTTGCGGCAGTGTGAGGGAAATGGAGAGGGTTGATTTCACACGGTGAGCTGGATCACAAATTAACGCATTGAAAACGATAGGTTTTAGCGAAATTGATTTTTTATGCGGATTTTATGTTGCCTGATGTTTCGCCAGATCGTGTAAAAATAATGTTACATTTGTGTGACTTTTAATTTGGGCACCGTGTCAGGCGCCCGTCAGAAGAAAAATGCATCACGTACACCGTTCAGCGCAGCTGGAACCAGCGGCGCCAGACGAAGCGGATAATGAAAAACTCAACGGTACCCAGCAGCAAAAACCAGACGCAGAACACCATGGTGTACAGCTGATTCACATCCTGCAGATGCAGAGCCTGCTGCAGCTGTTTTGCCAGCGCCACGCCAAACGAAGGGGCGGGCAGCAGTAGCGCCGAAAGAAAGCCCAGCAGCAGAATGCCGCCCGGGATGATCAGCGTTTCAAATGGGTTTTTCATCGCATCATTCCAAATCAGTTAGCGCGGGCATTAGCGCATAAAACTGCGGCGCGGTGCAATCCCCGCAGCAGCGTACGCTAAGAAATTTCTTCTATTCCATCCACTTAGCTGCAGAAATAGCGGCAGTTAAGAGTTATAGCCTTTGCTATACTTAAACCCATGATTTTGTTGTCTTTTTTTTGGCGGGTTGGCGTGCTAGACTGCGCGCACTTTTTCATTACTGAACCCGATATGCGGACAAAGTGCAGGCTTAATCGTCTTATTTCACCGCATTGACTGAAAACCATGACATTTATCGCAACCCTGATTCTGGCCTTTGGTATGTCGATGGACGCTTTCGCTGCAGCACTGGGCAAAGGCGCGTCGCTGTATCGTCCGGGTTTCAAAGAAGCATTACGCACAGGGCTGATTTTTGGCGTCATTGAAATGCTGACGCCGCTGGTGGGGTGGGCCATCGGGCTGGCCGCCAGCCACTACATTATGGCGTGGGATCACTGGGTGGCATTTGGTCTGCTGGGCATTCTTGGCGGACGAATGATCATGGAAGGCTTCCGTCAGACGGCCGACGAGCCGTGCGAAGCGCCGCAGCGCCACGGCTTTATGGTACTGGCGCTGACGGCGGTAGCGACCAGCCTTGATGCGCTGGCGGTGGGGGTTGGCCTCGCGTTCCTGCAGGTTAATATTGTGCTCACCGCGCTCACCATCGGTGCGGCTACCACCATCATGGCGACCACCGGTGTGCTGGTCGGCCGCTTTATCGGTCCGGTAATGGGCAAATGGGCGGAAGTGCTGGGCGGCGTGGTACTGATCAGCATTGGCTGCACCATCCTGATTGAGCACTTAGGGCTGTTCCGTTAACGTCTGGCAGCATGGGGTGGGCGCGTTTTTGTGATCTGGTTCAAAAATAATTGCGTGAAAAATGCGCGGGCGTTATAATTTTCGCGTAATTCTTCAACAATTTTTGTATCAGGTGCACCATGAAACGTTTTTTCCGCTCCGTGTTTCGCTCTTATGTTGAGACCTTCAAACACGTACCGCCGGGCGCCTTAAACTAAGCGCTCCGCCAGAAACCCTCGATAATCGCGGTCAGGGATCGACCTGTGGTTATCACCCGGCGCCGACCCCCTCTGCGCACCTCTGTCACCAAAACTCACAAACATTAATTACTTTACCCTCAGGTCATACCGCTTTTCCGTCTGGCTTTTGATAACCTGCGCGCAAATTCTCTATAACATTGAGGCCATCATGCAGCTGTGCAGTTTTTCTCTTATTGACCAGGCAAGAAAAAGTTATGGCATCGTGCAACCCGACGGCGTGATCGATCTCGGTGCGCGGCTGGGCGACAGCTGTCCGGATTTGAAAACTCTGCTACAGCGCGGTGGCCTGAGTGACCTGCAGGTGTACCTGAGCGAGCCGGTGGACTATGCCTTCAGCGCGATTCGCTTCCTGCCGGTGGTGGAAAACCCAGGCAAAGTCTTCTGCGTTGGTATGAACTATGCCGACAAGCGCCAGGAGTTTGCCGCCACGCTCGACGCGCCGACGCTGTTCGTACGCTTTGCCGATTCGCTGGCAGCACACGAGCAGCCCCTGCTGAAACCGGCGACCACGGCTGAATTTGATTACGAAGGCGAGCTGGCGGTGATCATCGGCAAGGCTGCTTATCAGGTAAAAGCCGCCGATGCGCTACAGCATATAGCGGGCTACAGCTGCTTTATGGATGCCACGGTGCGCGACATGCAGTTCACCTGGTTTACCGCAGGCAAAAACTGGCAGCAAACCGGCGGCTTTGGCCCGTGGATGACCACTGCCGACGACATCCCGGACCCGCAGCAGCTGGCGATCAAAACCTGGCTGAATCAGCGCGAAGTGCAGAACGATACCACGGCCAGCATGGTGCATCCGGTGGCGAAGATCATTGAATACATCTCGGCGTTTAGTCCGCTGTCACCGGGCGATGTCATCATCACCGGCTCACCGGGCGGCGTGGGGAAAAAGCGTACGCCACCGCTGTTTATGTTCCCTGGCGATGAGATCGAAGTGGAAATTGAGAAGATTGGTCGTCTGCGCCACCGCATCGTCTGACACATTGCTGCGCGGTGGCGAACGTTGCACAGCCACCGCGCTACCGTTTAAATAAATATTCAACAATACGAAATGTCCCGAATTTATATTTAAATGGCGCAGATTTAGTTATCAGGTTAAATAATTATTGTTAAGTTAATTTTCCTGCAATGTATTGCGTAAATATTTTTGTGATCGCCAACTAATTCCCTCGCTTTGCTATAGTTAAAATTAAAAGCAGCGGCGTATTATCGTCCACTGCCGATTCTGGCATGGAAATAAGGGATGATAATGAAAACCATCAGTCGCGAGATCATTAACGATCTCATTGACCGCGTGGGCGGTCGGGAAAATATTCTGTCACTTTCGCACTGTATTACCCGCCTGCGCTTTGTGCTGCAGGATGTCGAGAAGGCCGATCCGGCGGCCATCCGCGCCACGCCCGGCGTTAAAGGATGCTTTAACTCTGCCGGACAGTTTCAGGTAATTATTGGAACCGAAGTTGACACTTATTATAAAGCGTTAGTAGAAGCACTAAATATTAGTGAGACCTCTAAAGAGCAGATTAAATCTGTGGCGCGCAGCCAGATGAAATGGCATGAGGCATTATTATCCCATTTTGCCGAGATATTTTTCCCGTTATTACCGGCGTTAATTAGCGGCGGTTTAATTCTCGGTTTCCGTAACGTGCTGGGCGATATTGCCGTGGCGGATGATAAAACCCTGGTGCAACTCTATCCCGGTGTGAAAGGGCTGTACGATTTCCTCTGGCTGATCGGTGAAGCGATCTTCTTCTATTTGCCGGTGGGGATTTGCTGGTCGGTGGTGCGCAAGCTGGGCGGTACGCCAATCCTGGGGATTGTGCTGGGCATTACGCTGGTTTCACCGCAGCTGATGAATGCGTATCTGATTGGCAGCCAGGTGCCGGAAGTGTGGAACTTTGGCTGGTTCAGCATTGATCGGGTCGGCTATCAGGCGCAGGTGATCCCGGCGCTGCTGGCCGGGCTGGCGCTGGCAAAAATCGAACTGGCGCTAAAACGTATCGTGCCCGCCTATCTGACGCTGGTGGTGGTGCCGGTGTGTGCGCTGCTGCTGTCGGTTTTCCTCGCCCACAGCCTGATTGGCCCATTTGGCCGTCTGATTGGCGACGGCATCGCCTTCGCGGTGCGTCATCTGATGACCGGCAGCTTCGCGCCGATTGGTGCCGCGCTGTTTGGCTTCCTGTATGCGCCGATGGTGATCACCGGCGTGCATCAGACCACGCTGGCGGTTGATCTGCAGATGATTCAGAGCATGGGCGGCACGCCGGTGTGGCCGCTGATTGCGCTGTCCAATATTGCACAGGGTGCTGCGGTGGTCGGCATCATTATCGCTAACAAAGATCGTGCTGAACGCGACCTCACCGTGCCGGCCGCCATTTCAGCGTGGCTAGGCGTAACGGAGCCGGCGATGTACGGCGTCAACCTCAAGTACCGCTACCCCATGCTGTGCGCCATGATTGGCTCTGCGCTGGCGGCGCTGCTGTGCGGCCTCAACGGTGTGATGGCCAACGGCATCGGCGTGGGCGGCTTGCCGGGCATTCTCTCGATTCAGCCACAGTACTGGACGGTTTACTCGCTGGCGATTCTGGTGGCAATTCTGGTTCCGCTGCTGCTGACCATCATCATCACCAAACGAAAAGCGGCAACCGCCATCATCAGCCAGGCCGAGGTGCAACATGAACAGGCACGCTGAATATCCCTGGTGGCGCCAGGCGGTGATCTACCAAATCTATCCTAAAAGTTTTCAGGACAGCGGGGCGCGCGGCACCGGCGATCTCAGGGGTGTGATCCAGCGGCTGGATTATCTGCAGCAGCTGGGCGTCGATGCGCTGTGGCTGACGCCGATCTATGTGTCGCCGCAGATCGATAACGGTTACGACGTGGCGGATTACACCGCCATCGATCCCGCCTACGGCACCATGGCCGACTTTGACCACCTGCTGGCGGAGACGCACCGGCGCGGTATGCGCATGGTGCTGGATATGGTGTTCAACCACACCTCGACCGAGCATGCCTGGTTTAAGCGTGCCGAAGCCGGTGAGCAGCCGTACGTCGATTTCTATATCTGGCGCGACGGGGTGCCCGGCACGCCGCCCAATAACTGGCAGTCTAAGTTTGGCGGCAGCGCCTGGGCGTGGAACGAACGGCGTCAGCAATACTATCTGCACCTGTACGCGCCGGAGCAGGCCGATCTCAACTGGGAAAATCCGGCGGTGCGCGAGGCGTTAAAGCAGGTGTGCCACTTCTGGGCGGATCGAGGCGTCGATGGATTGCGGCTTGATGTGATCAACCTGGTGTCGAAGCACCAGGATTTTAGCGACGATCTACCCGGCCATGACGGGCGGCGCTTCTACACCGATGGCCCGCGCATCCATGACTACCTGCAGGAGTTCAACCGCGATGTGTTCACGCCGCGCGGGCTGATGACGGTGGGGGAAATGTCCTCGACCACGCTGGCCAACTGCCAGCGCTATGCTTCGCTGGCGCAAAACGAGCTGTCGATGACCTTTAACTTCCACCATCTTAAGGTGGATTATCCCCAGGGCGACAAATGGACGCTGGCGGCACCGGACTTTGTTCAGCTCAAGGCAATTTTTGCGGAGTGGCAGCGCGGGATGCACGACGTGGCGTGGAATGCGCTGTTCTGGTGTAACCACGATCAGCCGCGTATCGTCACGCGCTTTGGTGATGAAGGTGCGCTGCGCATCGCCTCGGCAAAATGCTTTGCGATGTTGCTGCACGGCATGCAGGGCACGCCCTATATCTATCAGGGCGAAGAGCTGGGAATGACCAACCCTCATTTTACCCGCATTGAGCAGTATCAGGACATTGAGAGCCACAACATCCACGCTGCGTGGCTGGCGCAGGGCAAGCCGGAGGCGGCAATCCTGGCGATACTGGCCAGCAAATCGCGCGATAACAGCCGTTCGCCGATGCTGTGGGACAGCAGCGCCAATGCCGGCTTCACGCGGGGTGAGCCGTGGATAGGCGTGGCGGATAACTATACGCTGATCAACGCGGCTAACGCGCTGCTCGACAGCAACTCGGTGTTCTATGGCTACCAAACGCTGATTCGGCTGCGTAAGCGTTACGCTATCTTCACCGAGGGTGATTATCAGGATCTGGCACCGCAAGCGTCACACATCTGGTGTTATCGTCGCAATTCGCCGTGTGAAAGCCTGCTGGTGGTGGCGAACCTGAGTCACAGCGCACAGCCGCTGCTGCTGCCGGAAGTTGAAGGCAACTGGCAGGTGCTCATGAGTAATTACAGTGAGGCATCGCCGCCTGGGGCATTGACGCACCTGCGGCCTTTTGAAGCGGTGTATTACTACCAGTCGTAACGGAGAAAACCGGCGGCGCGTTTCAGCAATGAGCAGAACGCGCCGCCTGCACTCACTTCAGCGTGCCGCATTCCGCCACGGCGAGATAATCGGTATACAGCTGCGGCGAACCGGAAAAGGACGCCAGCTGCTTCCACTCTTCATACATCTGTTTGGTATCCCGGTGCGCGCGCGCAAAGTCAGCCGCGCTGGCGGTGGCGATATCAGGCTGCGGATAAAACACATTCAGCGCCGCTTCACTCTCAATCTCCATCATCACCACATAGCCGTCCAGCCGGTTGCCGCTGTGACCTTTCAGCAGATGAAACTTCCAGCCGGGATAATCAACGATACGCGCGGCATTCTGCGCGATGAATTGCTCAAATTCCTGCGGCTGCACGCCCGGTCGCAGCGCCAGATAGTGGGTACCGAGAATGCGCGCGGTGCCGCTGCGGGCATCAAATCGCGGGCCACCCGGCAGCGTACTGTGAGGATTCTCTGCCAGCAGATCGAAATGGGTGAAAATTGTCGGGCGCCGCGCGAAGGTCGCCAGCTGGCGCCACTCGCTGAGCAGCGCGTCCGCGTCGGGATGCAGATGCCAGAAGTGCTCTGCCTCGGCGGTAAGTTCACCGTCATCCTGCATAAAGCGCGCGCGCTGTGCCGCATCTTTCATTTCAAACAGCATCAGGTATTGATCGACGCGCTCGCCGCGCAGACCGCGAAACAGCGTCCAGCGCCAGCCGGGATAGCACGGCAGATGCACGCCTTTTTCGCGCACGAAGGTTTCAAACTGTTCAGCGGTGACGCCCGCTTCGGTGTCGATGGCGATATAAAAAAAGCTATAAACAGACTGGGACATAACAGGCTCCAGGCACGCCGTCGCGTGCCGTTGAGAGGTAAGGGCGGTTTAGTCGAACTGGGTATTGATGATGGCTTCTACCAGCACGCGGCCGGCGGGGGTGAGCGTGACGTAGCGGCCATCGCTATGCACTAACTCGCGCTGCTGCAGCTCACGCAGCGCCCGGGCGATGGTCGGCTGGTCAAACAGGCTGACGCCAAACTTCTGCTGAAACAGCACATCGTCGAGCGGAATCAGCGTCGACAGCGCCATTTTGCAGCCGTTGATGGCCTGCTGATCCGGCGACATGCCGCGCACCGAAGCGATCGGCAGTTCACCGTTATCCAGCGCGCGCTGATAGTCGGCGTAATCGGTCAGGTTGATCAGCTCAGCGCCGGCACATTTGGAGCTGCCGCCAAGGCCAATCGCCACTTCCGGTGCCTGCTGGTCGAGATCGGTAATGATCGCTTTCCACTTCTCCGGCGGTGCGCTGCGATGGTGGAAATACATGGTGGGATGTTCAAGGTAATCGCCATCCAGCCACTGCTCGGCCAGCGCGCGCATCTGATACTGCT
Source organism: Pantoea sp. Morm (assembly GCF_016643525.1). Classification (NCBI taxonomy): domain Bacteria; kingdom Pseudomonadati; phylum Pseudomonadota; class Gammaproteobacteria; order Enterobacterales; family Erwiniaceae; genus Pantoea; species Pantoea sp. Morm. Next base: position 18,257 of record NZ_VOQX01000063.1, read on the forward strand.
GACCCAGACTGGGCATCGCCGCATTCTTACGCTGCCAGGCATTTTCTCCCTCCGCCGACACGCCGGTGCGGCTCTCGGCGAACGGCTTCATGTGCAGCTTGGTGAACACCAGATGCGACAGGTCAAGCGCGCGCGCCTGCTGCAAATCGTCACGCACGTCGTCCACCGTTTGTCCCAGCAGGCCATACATCAGGTCGACGCTGACCAGGGCGAAGCCCAGCTCGCGCGCATCACGAATCACCTTGTAGCAGGCATCCGCGCTGTGCAGGCGACCACAGCCTTTGATCAGGCGATCTGAGAATGACTGCGCGCCAAACGACAGTTTGCTGAAGCCCAGTTCGCGCAGCTGCGCGAGGAATTCGCGCGTCAGCGTGCCGGGCTCGCCTTCGAAGCGCAGCGTGGCTTCGCGGAAGTTGAAATGGTTGCGGTAAAAATCCATTAAGCGCCGCAGCTCATCCGGTGGCAGCAGCGAGGGCGTGCCGCCGAACAGGTTGAACTCACCCACCGGCACTTCACCCAGTGCCGGCAGCTGCGCCAGCCACAGTTTCGCCTCCTGAATGTTGCGATCGACGATATCGCGGAACAGCTCAGGCGCGCGCGGCGACTGCGGATTTACAATCACCGTAGGAAACTGGCAGAAATGGCACTTATAGCGGCAGGTGGGGATATACGCCCACAGATGAATTTGCGGCGCATGGCTCAGGCTGTGCTGCATGGCGCGGAAAAAATTCGGCAGCGGAAAATCGTCGATATCACCGGGAAATACATGGCAACCAAAAGGATCATGCACCACGTATTCCAGCAAATCGGCGTTTTCCGGCCGGCTAAGCACCTCGCATATGGCCGGGCGAGGATAGTGACGATCGATATCCTGCAGGGATTGCAGCCAGGCAGCACGCATCAGAACACCCCGCCGTTTGCAAAGTAGTTATGCGCCTCACCGGATTCGCGATCTTCGCAGTAATACCAGACAAAGCGGGCGAAATCATTTTCCGTCACCTGGGCAAAGCAGGCCGGCAGCGGCGGTGGCTCGCCAATCTCTGCGCCGACGGCACGACGCAGCGCGGCAAACAGCTCATGGCGGAATTCAAAATAGAGGCGAAACGCCGGGGTTTTGTAGCTGTGAATCGGCAGGAAATCGGTCACGCTCATCTCCAGCATTATGCTGTGAATGCGGTCGAACAGGCGTTCAGCCACCTCTGGCGTGAAGAAATCAATCACCGCGGCATCGTCGCGCAGCAGCGACGGATTCAGCAGCACCGGCAGCACCAGATTTTTTGGCACGTAATCTTTAATCGAGTAGTGCCACGCCTGCTGCGCCTGCTCTGCGCTGACATCGGTGAACGGCGTCAGTGCGGTGAGCGTGGGTCGCACATCTTTCATGATGATGGTGCCGTTATGGCCGTAGGCCACGCCTTCAATCACTTCGTGCAGCAGGTTATCCACCCGGCGGCTGTTGATCTGCACGCGGGAGTTGGGCGCATACACCGGTTTGCCGCCGGCGGCGATCACCTTGATGCCAAAATCCCAGTCGTCTGACAGATGCTCAACAAACTCACCGTTTTTCAGCTGATAAAAAATCTCGATGCCGCCCACTTCGTCGTACAGCTGCTTTTCGACGCCAAAGCCTTTGCCGTCCGGAAAGCCGCCAAACAGGGAGAAGGAAGCGTGGCGGCAGCGCAGTGTTTTATCAATCTCCGCATACAGCCGCGGGCGCTCGTGAAAATCCGCGGTTTCGTAGTAGTAGTTACAGGTGCCCAGATCGCCGTTTTGCGCAATCATGGTGCCGACCAGTTCGTCGATCCACAGCGCATCAACGGTGCAGTCCGCATCGGCCGAAAGAATGTAGTGCTTGCGCTGAAAACCGCTGGCCTCGTCGCGCAGACCGGCGCGCTGTGAGGCGAAATCCATGCCTTTTTTCCGCGCCGAAGAGACGCCCTGCACCGTCTCCTGCAGCTGATGAATTGTCAGCTGCGGATGCTGCGCGGCAAAGGCTTCAATCAGCGCGACCGAATTATCGGTGGAATTATTATCCACCATGATCACTTCCAGATTATCAAAATTAAACAATCCGCCGGGTGAACGCTGCTGCAATATTGATTCCAGCACCGCGTTAATACGTGCTGCCTCGTTATAAACCGGCAGCACGACAGAAATAAAACAACGGTTATCCATAGTCACTCCTTAACTACACATTAAATATCTGCCGGAAGATGTGATCCGACAGCAGGGATTTTCCTTTCTGATAATTGCGCGTGGCGATGGCGTCGCGGCGTGCGTCATCCTGTAATAAGGCACTGACGCGCTGAATAAAATCTGCATCCGGCAGGCCATCATGGCTGGCAGAAATCGCCATCAGTTCGCCTTCAAAACCGTACTGGCCATACACCTCGTGATAATATTCATAGCGGGTGGCGATATAACAGCGCTGATGGCTGATCGCCTCGCCAATCGGATTACCGTAGCTGTCGTAATCCCATGCGGTTAAAAACGACACCACATCGCAGGCGTGATAAAGATCCTGAATGGTGGTGGCCTGTGGATTACGCTCCATAAAGTCGTGATTTAACGCGCCAAAAAAGATGACGTAACGCTCCAGCTGGAACCGGCTGATTAATTCCTTTAATGCGTGATAATGCACGCTGTCTTCCAGCGGATCGCCGGCGACCATTAAATAAACGCGCTGTGGCTGATGCTGCGCGATAAGTTCACTGTTCAGCGCATGCAACAGGTGAATATCCCGATCGAGTCGCTTAGCCGGAATAATTCGCGTGGTGCGGGCAATCACCTTGTCCTGCGCCAGCAACCCAAACTGGCGGCGTAAATCTTTGCGCGGATGGCTCGGGTCAAAAGGATAGGTATTACGCATCACCTCAATTTCGACCTGATGTTCGCACCAGGCCGCCAGCTGTGAGGCTAGCGCCTGGTTCAGCGTGACATAGGTGATATGCGGCGAGGGCTGCGGCCTGACGGCATGTGGCCAGGGCGCGCTGCCGTAACGCGATGAGGTGGATTCGCTGTTCCACATCAGGTCATGGTCGCGCCACAATACAAACCGGCCGAGCTGTTTAGCGGCGCCGTATTGCGCAATCGCCAGATAGAGCGCGCGGGTAAAAATAATATTATCCGGCAGCGTCCCGTTCTCAATGATTAAATAATTGATATCCAGCGCCTGCCATTTTGCGCACAGCGCGTTTGCCAACGCCTGTGCCATCTTTTCCGTCTGCTGCACCAGGATTTTTTCTGCCGCGGCATCCAGCGTCTGGCTATGATTAATCAGCACGTCATGAATATATTGCAGAAAGGCCGGGTTATAACCTTCCACCTGACGAATTTCATCGTGCCGGACTAAGGTAAAATGATGCTTTAGCGAATTAATTTCATTTTCGGAATAGGGGCGTCCGAAGTTTCCCTTATCAATTTTTATGTCGTAGCCGATATCAAGAAAGGAGGTGATTCCCTGCTCGCGTAAACGAACGGCAATTTTAGTGGCTTCTACTGTAATACCCGATAATGCCACGGCATCAAAAGAGATAAAAAGGGCCTTGCGTTGTAAATCCATTTGGTCACCACGCTCATACCTGAACATTAATAGTGACTGAACGGTAAGTTAAATTATCCGGTCAAACTTTGATCTAATCCACAAAAGTTTACTGTGGCTAATTAATTCACCTTCGTTAATGCATTAATGGATAATAATGCACTGAGGGTGGTAATTTATAATATTCGTCTTTGAGTTTTGTCTTAAAATAATAACTATTACCGACGTGTTTAGCGGTATGTTTTCCTTATTTCGGGCTTAATAGTGCTGGATAGTGATTGTCATCATGCAGTTTAATTTATCTGATCAGACCCGGACTCAGGGGATAACGCGGCGGCTGGAATAGGTGTGGCGGGCGGATGAAGCAAGGGTGCGCATAACCTGCGCACCCGGAGAAGAGCATTAAGCAGAAACCCTGGTGTTACACCCCATCGGTGATCGGTTTTCTGACCAGCAGCAGGTAAGCCAGCGCGCCGACCACCGTGACGCCCGCACATATCATCAGCGCGAGGCTGAACGATTTGGTGGTATCCAGCACCCAGCCGGTAATTACTGGCGCAAAAGAGGCGAAAACGAAGCTGGCAAAGTTCTGGATACTGCCCACTGACGCCGTCATGCGCGCCGTGACGTTAGCGTGGATCAGGCCCCAGCATGAGGTACCGGCAAAGTGAATGCAGAACAGCGCCATACCAATCAGCGTTACCGCGCTGGTGGTGTCGGTGGCACGCGTCACAAAGGTGGTAAAGGCCGCGGAGAGCAGCATGCCGCTGACAATCGACACTTTACGCACTTTCACCGCGTCGAAACCGCGACGCACCAGCGCATCTACCACGTAACCGTTGAGCAGCATGCCTGCCGCGCCGAACAGGAAAGGAATGGCGGCCAGCAGGCCGGTGCTTTTCAGATCCAGATGATAGGTCGACTGCAGATAGCCCGGCAGCCAGGCGATGTACAGCCACGCGGTATAGTTGATGCCGCTGAAGCCAATCATCATGCCCCACATGGTGCGCTGCTTAAACAGCCCACGCCACTCGGCGAAACTCAGCGGCTCTTTGCGTGATGCCACGCTGCCCGCCTGCAGATAGTGAATCTCTTCGCCGCTCAGTTTGTTGTTATCCCGGTCGCGATAGGTGAGATACCAGCCAATGGCGAGAAACATACCCAGCACGCCGATGGTGACAAACATGCCGCGCCAGCCCATCACCAGCATCATCGCCGCCAGAATCGGCGGTGCCACCGAGAGACCAATCATCGACGCCGCGTTAAACATCCCCATCGGCATACCGCGATCTTTGATGTTGAACCAGTCGTTGATTACCTTCACGCCGCACGGGTTCATCGGCGCTTCGCCAATGCCCAGCCCGATGCGCACCAGCACAAACTGCGTGAAGTTATGCACCAGCCCGGCCGCCGCCTGAAACAGTGACCAGAAGAACATGCCGATGGCCAGCATAATGCGCGGGCCTTTGCGATCGAGCAGCGCGCCGCACGGCAGCTGGGCTAAACCGTAGGCCAGCGAAAACGCCGACAGCAGCACGCCAATCTCGGTGGCCGATAAGCCCAGCTCCTCGCGGATGGTCATGTTGGCCACCGACAGCGAGCTGCGGTCAAGGTAGTTGATGATGGCGGCGAACAGCAGCAACAGCATGGCGGTGATTTGAATCTTACGGATGCGCGGAGAGCGCACCACATCGGCGCGCGCCGGCACATAATCCTGCCCGGCGTGCTCGGGTGCTGGCGCGGTGGTGCCGCCGCGCGTTGATGTATTTTCCATTGCAACCTCCCAGGTTCGGGTACTTATCGTTATCAGTCTTGGGGTTCCTGCGGCAGCGAAACGGGCTGCCCTAAGGGGCTGCCTTCGAGACTAGAAGTAAACCGCGGGAGATGTTGCAAACATGTTTCTGATTCGTGCGGGCGCTTATGCTTTGTGGTTTTTAATCGGTTTTTAATTGTACTGCCGGATAGAGCGGATCATTGAGTGTTTGGCGGTTCTGAGATGCGCATGCAGCGCGCACAGCGCGTCCACATCCTGGCGGCTGATGAGCGCGGTAAGAATCGCCATATGCTCCTCCAGCGCGACGATGTTGCGTTGTTTCAGGTCGCTTTCATCCCACTGATAATGCGAGTGAAAAATCACAGAGATAATTTCCAGTGACTGGTTGAAAAACGGGTTGTTGGCGGCGGAGAGAATCAGCGTATGCATCTCTTTATCCAGCGCGGCAAACTGGCGGTAGTTGCTGGCGATGGTGTCGCGCAGCGCGCGATGGCGATCCAGCAGATCGCGCGCCTGCACCCAGCGTTCATCACCGGCGGCGAGGTTAAGAAAGCGGGTCAGCGCGTGCGTTTCCAGCATTTCGCGTAGTTCAAACAGCTTTTCGGCGTACTCCTGATCGAATTTCTTCATCCGCCAGTGGCCGCGCTTAACCGGTTCCAGCAGGTTATAACGCATAAAACGCAGCAGGAACTCGCGCACCACCACCGGGCTGACCCGCACCTGCTGCGCCAGCTGCAGTTCGGTGAAACTGTCGCCTGGCATCAGCAAACGCTGGTTAATCAGGTTAAAAAACGCCTGCTCAAACTGCACCGCCTGTTGGTCGATCGGTGGGCTGAGTACGCTAAACCCATCCTCCTCGCAGGGATCGCGCACGATCACGTAGGTCTCAGCCACTTTTTCCAGCACGCCGCGCTGATGCAGATGCTGCAACGTGTGGCGCACCGTGGTGCGGCTGATATTAAACATCTCGGCCAGCGCCGCCTGCGGGGGCAGCGGCGAGCGCACATGGCGGCGGGCAATGGCTTCCAGCATTTGATTGATGACGTTCTGGCGCAGATTCTGGCTTCGGCTCATACGGCCCTCCGGTTTTTTATGCATTAAAAACCACACAAAGCCCAAAAAAATCGCGCTGCCTCACACTTCGTACAGCGCAACCTCCCGCCGCGGTCGATTTTCGCCATAACTGCGTGAACAGCCCAGGAGGAAACGATGACGAACATGAAAACGCTGGTGGTCGCCGAACCGCGCAGCATGGTGTGGCAGCAGCGCAGCGTACCGACGCCTGCCGCGCACGAAGTCCTGATTAAACCGATTGCCGCCGGCATTTGCGGCACCGATATTCACGCCTGGGCCGGCAATCAGCCGTTTTTCTCCTATCCGCGCGTGCTCGGTCATGAGCTGTGCGGTGAAGTGGTGGCGCTGGGCGCGGCGGCGCAGGGATTTCAGCCAGGGCAGCGCGTGGCGCTGATTCCTTACGTGGCCTGTCATCGTTGCGACGCCTGCTTAAGCGGCAAAACCAACTGCTGTGAACAGATTTCAGTGATTGGCGTGCATCAGGATGGTGGCTTTTGCGAGTTTCTCAGCGTGCCGGACACTAATTTGCTGGCGGTTGACGATGTGGCGCCTGAAGCAGCGGCACTGATCGAGCCCTTTGCCATCAGCGCCCATGCGGTACGACGCGCGGCGCTGGTCGGCGATGAGCAGGTGCTGGTGGTCGGAGCCGGACCGATTGGCTTGGGCGTCGCGGCGATTGCCGCCGCAGCCGGTGCACAGGTGGTGGTGGCCGATACCAGCGCTCAGCGGCGCGCGCACGTTGCGCAGCAGTTGCAGCTGGCGACGATCGATCCGCTGGCGGCGGATTTTACGGCCGCGCTGCGCGCAGAGTTTGGCGGGCGGCTGGCCGCTAAAGTGATTGACGCCACCGGCAGTCCGGCGGCGATGAACAGCGCCGTGCAGCTGATTCGTCACGGCGGCACCATCGTGTTTGTTGGCCTGCACAAAGGCGATCTGGTGATCCCCGACACCGAGTTTCACAAAAAGGAGACCACGCTGCTGGGCAGCCGCAACGCCACGCGGGAAGACTTCGACAAAGTGCGCGCCCTGATGGCCAGCGGTCAGCTGCGGGCCGATATGATGCTCAACCGCCATTACGACTTCTCGACGCTGGCCGAGACTTTTGAGCCCGGGGTGATCAACAACCCTGAGCTGATCAAAGGCGTCATCCATTTCGCCCGCTAGCGCTAGAGAGAGTGTCAGGCGCGCAGCGTGGCAAAGAAATGTTGCCGTACCGCCTCGGCGTCGACGCCCAGACACAACCGCTGGGCGCGCAGGCCGGCGAATGGATCGTCGCGCGAGGCGAGGGTGCTCACGCGCTGCAGCGTCTGGCCGCGGCTGATGCCTTCGGTCACCACGCGCACCGGCGCTGTTGTCACGCTGAACGCCTGCGGCAGCGCCAGCCACGACAGCGTCAGGGTATCGTGCAGCGCCATGCCATCAAATCCTTCTTTTTGCAGGCTGTAAGCCAGATAAGGCCGGCAGATGGCACTCAACACCGGCTGATTCAGCTGGCGCACTTCCTCTCCGCTGATCAGCACCTTGTGCGTCACATCCAGCGGCAGCATCACCACCGGCAGCGCCGAGGCCAGCACCTGATCGGCGGCATGCGGATCTTTCCAGATATTGAACTCGGCGAACGGCGTCACGTTGCCAGCGTGGCCGTCGGTGCCAAACGCGCCGCCCATGATCACCAGCTCTTTCACCAGCGGAATAATGTCTGGCGCCTGGTTGATGGCGCAGGCGATGTTGGTCAGCGGCCCGATTGCCACCAGGGTAATCGCGTGCGGCTGCGCGCGTACGCTGTCGATGATGAACTGTACCGCGCTGTCGGCGGCCTCGCTGTACGGGTTATCGAAGGCATCGCCGAGACCGTCTGCGCCGTGCAGGGTAGCCGGTGCGGAAGGGGTCAGCGCCAGCGGACGCGCACAGCCACGATACACCGGCGCGCTGATGTTCATCTTTGCACAGAACAGCCGGGCATTTTTTACCGCCTGGCCAACCGCGACATTGCCAAACACCGTGGTGATGCCCAGCAGCTGCTGCGTGCGCGCCGCATACGCCAGCGCAAAGGCGTCATCCACGCCGATATCAGTATCAAAAATCAGGGTACGCATCGGAATCTCCTCGCTGATGATGTCTGCCACGGTAAAACATAATTGTTCCCGACGATACGCTGGCGGCAGGTCAATATTGTCACCTCCGATGCGCCAGCGTATTATCGTGCCTCTGAGGTGATGGCGTGCCACCTTACCCAACCGCCTTCTGGTCACAGACGGCTGATGACGCCTGACAACTTGCTTATCCCTGCGCGGGAGACGGCGGTGTGTCAGGTGTATTTTTCTGTCCTGCCGCGGCCCTGCGCGTAACCCAATTCAGGAGCTCCAGACTATGTTGAAGTCGCTGTTCGCGGTCATGATCGGTGGTGCCATCGGTTGCACGCTGCGCTGGCTTATCTCATTACGTTTCAATACGTTATTCCCCAACCTGCCGCCAGGTACGCTGATCGTTAATCTGGTCGGTGGCTTTATTATTGGCGCGGCGATGGCGTGGTTTGTGCGCAATCCGCACATCGATCCCGTATGGAAAC
>NZ_VOQX01000064.1:0-26220 GCF_016643525.1 Pantoea sp. Morm
GCTCGGATTTAATTTGTTTCAACGCGGCATTGTTTATTGCACTCGCGCTGATTAATTCGTTCGCCGATTCTCCACTGGCAGATATTTCTGAAAAAGACCTCAACTTAAAAATCGCCACCCATGTCTGCCTGTCCTTAATTTGTACAGGCTGGTTCTGGGTTCGCCTGCGTCATTATACCTATCGCAAACCCTTCTGGTTTGAGCTGAAAGAGATCTTTCGTACCGTTCTCATTTTCTCTGTCATCGATTTGTCAATTTCAGCATTATCACAATGGCAGATGTCCCGTTTTGTCTGGGTATTAACGTGGATTTTAGCGCTGGTGCTGATTCCGCTGGCGCGCGCTATTTCCAAACGCGTACTGAATCATTTCGGTATGTGGAAAAAGCAAACCATTATTATTGGCAGCAACCGTAACGCGCAGGAAGCCTGGCAGGCGCTGCAGAGCGAAGAGGTGATGGGCTTTGATGTGATCGCCTTCTTCGACGTCGATGGCAGCTGCCCGCAGGCCAGCATCTCCGGTGTACCGGTGCTGCATAACGAGCAGGAGCTGTGGCAGCTGACCAACAGCGAAACCCAGTTCATCGTCGCGGTTGAGTTTGAGCAGAGTCAGCACCGCGACCGCTGGCTGAAAATGCTGGCGATGCATAACTGTCGCTCGGTCTCGGTTATCCCGACGTTGCGCGGCGTGCCGCTGTACGGCACCGATATGGCTTACATCTTCAGCCATGAAGTAATGATTCTGCGTGTGAATAACAACCTGGCGAAACGCACCTCGCGTGTCCTGAAGCGGGCATTCGATATCGTCGGCGCGCTCAGCATCATCATCGCGCTGTCACCTGCGCTGCTGGTACTCGGCTTCATGGTTGGCCGTGATGGCGGACCACCGATTTACGGTCACGAACGTGTGGGTCTCAATGGCCGCAAGTTCAAATGCCTGAAGTTCCGCTCAATGGTGATTAACTCGAAAGAGGTGCTGGAAGAGGTGCTGCGCACCGACCCGGTAGCCCGCGCCGAGTGGGACAAAGATTTCAAACTGAAAAACGATCCACGTATTACCAAAGTCGGTCATTTCATCCGTAAAACCAGTCTGGATGAGTTGCCGCAGCTGTGGAACGTCGTGCGCGGTGACATGAGCCTCGTTGGCCCGCGCCCGGTGATTGAAGATGAACTCTGCCGTTATGCCGGTGATGTTGATTATTACCTGATGGCAAAGCCAGGCATGACGGGATTGTGGCAGGTCAGCGGTCGTAACGACGTTGACTATGAGACGCGCGTCTATTTCGATTCGTGGTATGTCAAAAACTGGTCGCTGTGGAATGACATCGCGATTCTGTTTAAGACGGTCGGCGTGGTACTCAAACGCGACGGCGCTTATTGATAGACAGCAAGGGCAGGGGACGAAATAACGTTCCCGCCTGATAACTGCCGGTGCTGGGAGTGTCTGTAACTGATAACTGCCATTATCGAGCCCGAACAGAGCGGGTTATTAAGCCGCTTAACGATAACCCACTTTAATTGAAGTCGTCTGCAACCAGGATGACAACATAAACCAGGGAGCTAATGATAATGAACCTCAGTTTCAGTGTTTAATTCCTTGCCTTTATTTTTGTTAGACGCTTACACAGCGGCGTTTTCGCCTCTATCAATCATTAACTGATAGCGAAGAACCAGATGATAATGAAAACTAAATTGATACCGTTACTGGTATCCGCGACTTTCCTCTCCGGGTGCACCATCGAACCAGGTTCGCACCTTTCCACTAGCGGAAAAGATGTCATTGAGCAACAGGATAGCAATTTTGACATCGACAAATACGTTAACGTCTTCCCTCTGACGCCGCGTCTGGTTGAACAGATGCGTCCGAAGCCGCTGGTTGCTCAGGCTAACCCGCTGCTGCAGAACGAGATTCAGAGCTATCAATACCGCGTTGGCATCGGCGACGTACTGAACGTCACCGTATGGGATCACCCTGAGCTGACCACGCCGGCCGGTCAGTACCGTAGCGCCAGCGACACCGGTAACTGGGTGCAGGCAGACGGTACCATTTTCTATCCGTACATCGGTAAAGTGCGCGTTGCAGGCCGCACCGTGACGGAAATCCGCAGTGAAATCGCGCGTCGTCTGGCGCAGTTCATTGAAAGTCCGCAGGTGGATGTCAATGTGGCCGCGTTCCGTTCGCAGAAAGCCTACGTGACCGGTTCGGTCACCACGTCTGGCCAGCAGCCGATCACCAACGTGCCGCTGACCGTGCTGGATGCGGTAAACGCCGCGGGTGGCCTTGCCGCTGACGCCGACTGGCGCAACGTGGTGCTGACGCACAACGGCCGCGAGCAGCGCATTTCGCTGCAGGCGCTGATGCAAAACGGCGACCTGAGCCAGAACCATCTGCTCTATCCGGGCGATATCCTTTACGTACCGCGTAACGACGATCTGAAGATCTTCGTAATGGGCGAAGTGAAACAGCAGACCACGCTGAAGATGGACCGCAGCGGCATGACGCTGGCTGAAGCACTGGGTAACGCACAGGGCATGGATCAAACCACCTCTGACGCCACCGGCGTATTCGTCATTCGTCCGATTCGCGGTGCTAACCGCACCAAGATCGCCAACATCTATCAGCTGAACACCAAAGATGCGGCGTCGATGGTGATGGGCACCGAATTCCAACTGGAGCCGTACGACATTGTCTACGTCACCGCAACACCAATCACCCGCTGGAACCGCGTGATTTCCGGACTGCTGCCGACCATCGTGGGTATCGACGATGCAAGCTCCGCAGCGCTGCGTTTCCGCAACTGGTCGGACTAAGGTTTTACCATGATTAAGTCAGTGTTAGTCGTCTGCGTCGGCAACATTTGCCGCTCCCCCACCGGGGAGCGTCTGTTCAAACGCGCACTTCCGCATACCCGTATCGCCTCTGCCGGTCTTGGCGCCCTCAAGGGCCACCCGGCGGATAAGACGGCCAGCGCCGTCGCCGCTGAACATGGCGTCTCGCTGGACGGTCATGAGGCTCAGCAGTTAACGGCCAGCATGTGCCGTGACTTTGACCTGATTCTGGTAATGGAGAAGCGCCACGTTGAGCAGGTGAATCGCATCGATCCGGCCGCGCGGGGGAAGACCATGCTGCTGGGCCACTGGCTTAACCAACAGGAAATTGCGGATCCGTACAAAAAAAGCCGTGAGGCCTTTGAAGAGGTTTACGGGTTACTGGAAAACGCTACCCAGAAATGGGTTAACGTACTAAGCCGATAGTTGGGAATATCCATGAATATCAAAAACAAGGTTATGACTGCGCCAAAAGAAGATTCGAATGGATGGGATCTGGCGCATCTTGTGGGACAGCTGATCGATCATCGCTGGATCATCGTGGCGGTCACCGCTTTCTTTATGCTGATGGCAACGCTCTACACACTGTTTGCTACGCCAATCTATAGCGCGGACGCTATGGTGCAGGTGGAGCAGAAAAACACCGCCTCGGTGCTGAACGAATTACAGGATGTGATTCCGACCACGCCAGCATCAGACACCGAGATTCAGATCATCGAATCCCGCATGGTGATTGGTAAAACCGTTAACGACCTCGGTCTGGACACGGTCATTCAGCAAAACTACTTCCCGGTGATCGGTAAAGGTCTGTCGCGCCTGATGGGCAACAAGCCGGCGCAGATTGCCATTTCACGCCTGGAAATTCCGCGCAGCATCGACAAACGTACCGTTGAGCTGGAAGTCACCGGTCCGCAGACCTATACCGTGAGCAAAGACGGCGACGAGCTGTTCAAAGGCCGCGTCGGTCAGCTGGAGCAGCACGGCGACGTCACCATGCTGGTTAGCGGCATTCAGGCTGACGAAGGCACCAGCTTCAGCGTTACCAAACTGAGCGACCTGCAGGCGATTAAAACTGTGCTGGGCGCGCTGACCGTCGCCGATAAAGGCAAAACCACCGGCGTGCTGGGCCTGGAGTTCCAGGATGAAGATCAGGAGCAGGCGAGCCGCGTGCTGAACCAGATCGTCAACAACTATCTGCTGCAGAACGTTGAGCGTAAGTCTGAGCAGGCGGAAAAGAGCCTCGAATTCCTGCGCACCCAGCTGCCTAACGTGCGTGCCAAGCTGGACGATGCGGAAGACAAGCTGAACACCTTCCGTCGTCAGAACGAGTCGGTCGACATGTCGCTGGAAGCCAAATCGGCGCTCGACTCTTCCGTTAGCGTCCAGAGCCAGCTGAACGAGCTGACCTTCCGTGAAGCCGAAGTTTCCCAGCTGTTCACCAAAGACCACCCGACCTACCGCGCACTGCTGGAAAAACGCAAAACGCTGGAAGCGGAACAGGCGCAGCTGAACAAGAAAATCTCGGCCATGCCGCAGACCCAGCAGGAGATTCTGCGTCTGACGCGTGACGTGCAGGCCGGTCAGGAAATCTACATGCAGCTGCTGAACCGTCAGCAGGAACTGGGTATCAGCAAGGCCAGCACCGTGGGTGATGTGCGCATCATCGACCGTGCTGAAACCAGCACCAGCCCGGTAGCACCGAAGAAGCTGCTGATTATTGTCGCGGGCCTGATTGTGGGTCTGATGCTGTCGGTTGGTCTGGTGCTGCTGAAAGCACTGTTCCACCACGGTATCGACAATCCGGAGCAGCTGGAAGAGCTGGGCATGAACGTCTATGCCAGCGTACCGCTCTCCGAGTGGCAGCGTAAGAAAGACACCGAAGCGCTGGCGCGACGCGGCAGCAAAGAGAAGTCGGATCCGCACAACACCCTGCTGGCGCTGGGTAACCCGACTGACCTCTCCATTGAAGCGATTCGTAGCCTGCGCACCAGCCTGCACTTCGCCATGATGGAAGCGAAAAACAATATCCTGATGATCACCGGTGCCAGCCCGGGTATTGGTAAAACCTTTATCTGTGCCAACCTGGCGACGCTGGTATCCAAAGCAGGTCAGCGCGTGCTGTTCATCGATGGCGATATGCGTCGCGGCTATACCCACGAGCTTCTGGGTGCGGATAACAAGACCGGCCTGTCTAACGTACTGTCGGGCAAGAGCGAGTTCTCGCCAGCGATGATTCAGAAGGGCGTGTACGGTTTTGACTTCCTGCCGCGCGGTCAGGTGCCACCGAACCCGTCTGAGCTGCTAATGCATCGTCGCATGCAGGAGCTGCTGGACTGGGCGAGCAAGAACTATGATCTGGTGTTGATCGATACGCCGCCGATTCTGGCTGTGACCGACGCTTCCATCATCGGTAAGCTGGCCGGTACCTCGCTGATGGTGGCGCGTTTCGAAACCAACACCACCAAAGAGCTGGATGTCAGCTACAAACGCTTCGCCCAGAACGGTATCGAGATTAAAGGCGTCATCCTCAACGCCGTGGTCCGTAAAGCGTCGAATGCCTATGGTTATGGCTACGACTATTACAACTACGAATACGGCAAAGAGAGCAAAAGCTAAGCACTATCGGGGGCGGATTTTCCGCCCCTTTTTATGGCGCGTCTCTGGCTAAGCGCCATGCCTTGAGCCTCTGCAAAACATGCGGATACACCGCAGAGTATTGTAGCGGCGCGATTTATCGCGCAATAAATTGCGCCGCTACGGAACGTGCGGTGATTAACCGCATAAAACTGCGGCGGTGAAATTGATACCGCGAACATAATAACGATTTTTTCGGTGCGTTTTGCACCATCAAACATACACACAGCACAATCTTAGGTATTTCCGTGACGGTACGAAAAGTCTTATTGAAAAAGAATACTAACGGCATGATTTTTCAGAACAAAGCCGATTCCTTTCTACAGGCCGCTCGCGTTACCGTTGAATCTGGAACAGCTGTTTAAGAGGTGCTGGCAATGCAGGACATCCGCTTCTCAATTGTAATTCCCGCTTATAACGCGTCGAAATCGATTGTCACGACGCTGGATTGCGTCAAAGCGCAAACCTATCGCAACTTTGAAGTCATCATCGTGGATGACAAATCCGCCGATGCCGCGGAACTGGCGCAGGTGGTGCGCGGCGAGCGCTATCAGGATCTGGACATCAAACTGGAGCTGTCTGAGGTCAAACTTAATGGCGCCGGCGCGCGCAACAAAGGTATTGAACTGGCGCAGGGCGACTTCATCAGCTTCCTCGATGCCGACGACGAGTGGCACGCGGACAAGCTGCTGGAAGTGTGCGATACCATCCGCAAGCTGGAAGCGCAGGGTAAATCGCGCTATGTCATCTTCAGCCAGGTCAATATTCATCAGGACGGCAGCTTCCTCAAAGTGATGCCGATGCAGCCGCCGGGGAAAAATGAGACCGTGGCGGAGTACCTGTTTGGCTGTTACGGCTTTATCCAGACCAGTACCATCGTGCTGAAACGCGAAGATGCCGCCAGAATCCAGTTTGATGCGCGCTATATTCGCCATCAGGATTATGACTTCTGCATCCGCGCCGACCGCATGGGCTATGAATTTGTGATGATCGCCAAACCGCTGGCGACCTACCATCTGGTGACCAAATTTGGTTCCAAACACAAAGGCGAGTCGGTGAAGTACTCCTTCTTCTGGCTCGACACCATGAAGCCGCACCTGACGGCGCGCGATATCCATACCTACAAAGCGTTCAAGCTGCCGCTGCGCTACAAAATGGATGGCAATTCGCTGCTGGCCAGCGTCAGTTTTGCGCGCTACTTCTTCCTCACCAACCGTGATAACCGCGCCTACTTCATCAATCGCCTGGTCGATAAGCTGAAGTCGCGCTTCACGGGGCGAAGAGCGGTTTCCTGATCGATTTATGACTTTCACTTGCTCCCGCAGCGGGAGCATTTTTTCGGTTCCTGACACTCCGGGTATACAAATGACAAATCATGTTGGCACCATCGGTATCGTGATGCCGATGTACAACGCGCGCAACACCGTGCTGCGTGCGGTTGAGTCGATCGTGAATCAGACCTACAGCGACTGGCATCTCTACCTGGTCAATGATAAATCCACCGATGATTCACTCGCTTTTGTGCGCGAGCATTGCCAGGATGCGCGCATCACTATCCTCAGCAACGAGGTCAACCTCGGCGCGGCGGAAACGCGCAACGTGGGCCTGCGCGCGGCCAAAGAGGAGATCATTGCGTTTCTCGACAGCGATGACGAATGGCACGCGGAGAAACTGGCCGAGCAGGCCGCGGCGCTGGCCGCCGGTGACGACTTTGTGATCACCCATTATCACTACAAAACCAAAACCGCCGATCACGACATCAACTACAACAAACCTTATCTGCAGCAGGAAAACTTCGTGAAGAAGCAGTATCGCGTCTGCTTCTCCTCGGTGTGTTTCCGTCGTCCGCCACAGGGCATCTTCTTCCAGCGTAAAGGCCATGAAGACTTCCTGTTCCTCTATGAGCTGTTCCTCCGCTACAAACAAGCCCGGGTGATCCAGAAGACGCTGGTCAACTACTACGAGCTGGGCGATTCGCTGTCGCGTAACAAAAATAAAGCGGCGAAATGGCACCTCGAATTATTAAGAATTATCTATAAAAACAATCCTTTAAAAATCTATTACTATTACGGCTGGTATATGGTGAATGGGGTTCTTTTCACCCTTAAACATCGCTAAGACCCTGTGTCCTTCGCGCTGCCGCTACGTTGGCTGCGCGCGTCCATCCCGGTCACTTACCTGAGTAAGCTCCCGGGAATGAACGCACTTGCCGCCTTGCGGCAACGCAAATGACTTGGGTCTGGATTTGAGCAATTTGAGGTGAAAAGTATCAGATGAAAAAGATTGTTTTGGTTATTAAGGATGCCTACTCCTACGCAGGCACGGAGAATATCTGCAACTTCATGTCGGAGTGCCTCGGTGAAGAGCATGCCGTCACCATTTACTCGCTGGAAGGGCACGGCAAAACCTTTTACCCGTTTGAGCGGGTGAAAGAGATTGTCAGCTTCGAAGGCCACAGCAACCCGATTAAAAGTGCCGTGGCGCGCATCCATCAGGAGGGCTTCGACAGCGTATTCCTGATCAGTATGGGGCGCCTGAGCGTGATGTTTGCCTTCTGGAACCTGATGGCAATGAAGAAAAAAACCTTCAAAGCCTACGCCTGCGAGCACATCGCTATTAACTCCTTCAGCAAGCCGATCAAACTGCTGAAGTGGCTGCTGCTGCGCTACTACGACCAGGTGATCGTGCTGACTGACAAAGACCATCAGGTCTTCACCCGCTGGCATATCCCCAGCCAGCAAATTCCTAATCCGGTGGTGTACAAATCCTGGCAGCGCGAGACGCGCAGCCGTCAGGCGCTGGCGGTAGGCCGCCTCGATAACCAAAAGGGCTTTGACCTGCTGCTGGATATCTGGGCCGACTTCAGCAAAAAACACCCGGAGTGGAAGCTGGTGATCGCCGGTGACGGCGAACTGCGCCAGCAACTGCACGATCAGGCCGCGGCGCTGGGCATCACCGGCAGCGTTAACTTTGTCGGCAAAGTCAGCAATATCAATGATTACTACCGCGACAGCGACATGGCGCTGATGACCTCACGTTATGAAGGGCTGCCGCTGGTACTGCTGGAAGCCAAATCCTGGTCGCTGCCGGTGGTGGCCTATGACTGTCCGACCGGACCGCAGGAGATCATCAACCACGGCGAAGATGGCTTCCTGGTACCAATGAACGACAAAGCCACTTTCCTGGCGCGCATGGAGCAGCTGGCCAGCGACGATCGCCTGTTCTTTGCCATGAGCGAAAAGACCAAAGAGACGGCGCTGAAGTTTGACGGTAATCAGATCAAACAGAGCTGGCTGGCGCTGGTGTAACCACTTTTATCGTGCCTCGGGGATACCTTTTCGGCCGCCATGCGGCCCCATGACCACGGGATTGTTAGCATGAAAAGAAGAGAAGTCTTGCAAACTGCAGCCTCCTCCATTGTTGCCGCGCTGTCGGTGAGCGCGTTTTCCAGTTACGCCGCCAAAAGTGGTCAGCCGGCGCTGAAAGCGGTTGATGCCTCCAGCGTCCCGCCGGGCGATGTGCCGATTCTGACGCCGGAAAACGTCTATACCATGCCACCGCAGTTCTGGCAGAACTTTGAGGGCAAACTGTGGATTGGCGCAGCAGGCAAAGATGCCAGCCAGGCCGGCAACCAGATTCCGGTGTATCTGCGCGACGCCAGCGGTAAGGTTTCCCAGGTGAGCCAGCCAATTGCGCTCAATAAAGGCAACTTTGCCCAGTTTATTCACGATAATGCCGCGTTAATCGCCAATCCCGCGCACTCGATGGTGGTGGAAGATAACCAGGGTAATACGCTGTTTTCCATCAGCGACGTGTCGCGCCCGAACGCCAGCAACTTCAGCCAGCGCCTGGCGCAGCCGAACGGTTATCAGCTGATCGGCGAAATCCCGTCGGTGGAAGAGCTGCGTAAAACCCGACCGCTGTTTGCCGGAGCGAAAATCAAGCTGAAGAGCTGGCACGAAGGGCTGGAAGTGGGCGGCGGCGAGTTCGTCGGCGTGTATGGCGAAGGCGAAGATGATGGCGGCGTGATTTTCAGCGGTAACGGGTTCTACTGGCGCCGCGTGGTGGAAGATTTCAACCGTCTGACGCTGTTTGACTTCGGCGCCATCGCCGACGGCAAAACCGATACGGCACCGGCGATCAAAGCCATGTATCAGTGGTCGCTCAAGGCTAACCAGCAGATCTGCGTTCAGTTTCCGGCAGGCACCTTCTTCGTGACCGGCTGTGACTTTGGCGATCAGCAGCAGCGCTTCTTCCGCATTTCCGGCGCGATGGTTAACTTCGGCTATTTCCCGGCGACCACGCTGGTATCTGACGGTCGTTCCGAATTCCTGTTCCAGGTGAATGCGCGCTGGACCGAAATCTCCAACCTAATCTTCAACGGTCAGAACGACAAGCGGCCAAACAAACAGGGACTGTTCCGCAACACCTGTCCGGGCGGCCAGTTCTTCCGCGGTGCCTGCCTGCGCTTCAACCGCGTCGGCGGCACCTCGATCAGCCTGCTGGATACGCTGGACTGCAAAATCGACCAGTGGTACGCCGACACCTGTACCGGTGACGTGATCAAAGCCAGCTGGTCCGGACAGAAGCAGGGTGCGTGGGACCACAGTACGGCGATTGAGCTGTCAAACTTCAACGCCCAGCGCTGTACCGGCGGCATGGTGCTCAACCTGCCGCGCTGCAGCCAGTCGATCATTCATAACGGCTGGATTGAGCACAGTGAGCACCCCGGCGATATCTCGAACGGCCAGTGGATCATTGATGCGCTGAGCCTGGAAGATTGCAAAAACCCGCTGAACGCGCGCAATTCCCGCCTCAACATGCGCCAGACCAATCTGCAGTCTGGCAGCTGGATCGATAACTCGCTGGAAGGCGAGCGCTGGCTGAATATCTGGGAGATGGGCTCAACGCGGGTGGAGTCTTACGGCGTGGCCATCGACGGCAGCCTGAAATACAACTACATCACGTCGCGTTTCCGTCTGACCAACAACACCAATCAGGCCACCTGGTTCGAGCTGGGTAATTTTTACTCGCCCACCGTGGGTGACAGCTGGGAGATCGAGCTGTTTGGTCAGTCGCAGTTCAGCAACGGCAGCGATAAACAGCCACTGCTCGACGTGATGGGCGGTAAACAGACCGGCGGTCGCGCGATGATTCATCTGCAGCGCAAAACCAGCAAGGCGGAAGCCAGCTGGTCCGCGGAAGGCAGTTCGCCGGTGCTGGAGGTGCGCGTCGATGCGCGCAGCGATACCGATAGCAAAGTGTTCGTCAAACTGGCGGGCTGGACGCCGACGGCGGTGGTGCTGATTAAGAGCACCGCCAAAGACCGTTTCCTCACCGGCCGCTGTGCGCGCGTTGACGCCACCATGGCGCAGGGCAGTCCGACCAGCGGCAGCCAGCCGGCCCCGCAGCGGTTTAGCCTGCACAACGGTAAAGCCGGCATCGGCGGCAACGAGCAGGGCGATTTGCTGCTGGCGTCGCGCGCGCTGAAGCCCGAAGAGGTGGATACGCGCCAGCCGAAGGGGTTTGTTTCAGTGGTGATCAACGGCGAGCAGGTGGCGCTGCCGTATTTTGCGCTGAAGTCGTGAGGATTTAACGCAGGTAACGGTGCAATTTATCGCGGAGGCCACAACGGCATCGAGCCAGGACGGGCAAAGCGCAATAAATTGCGCCGCTACGGTTTGTGCAGAGGTGATTTCTGCACTGACCCTTTGCACAGTCTGTAGCGGCGCGATTTATCGCGCATGTAACACCTGTCGCAGGTATCAATTACGTCACAACAGGCAGTCGTTAATTTCGGGCCGCTGGCCCATTAGCAGTTTTTTCTTACAGAGTTCACTTAGCCAGTATGGAACTGGCGGCTTGTAAAAAATTACAAAAATTTATCTGGAGTTTTTATGAAGATTTTATTGGTGGGTAACCATACCTGTGGAAATCGTGGGGATGGCGCGATTTTACGTGGACTGATTGATTCATTGCAGGCCGCGCGTGGGGATCTGGATATCGATGTCATCAGCCGCTATCCAACCAGCTCCGGATATTTACTGCAGCAGCACATCCAGCAGGATTCGCTGTTTCTGCATAACAGTAAGGCGCCAAAAGGGCTGGTCAGTAGCCTGAAGCGCAAAGTCGCCAACCGTCTGATGCCGGACATCATGATGGCGCACCTCGGCAAAGGCGGCGTGTATAAATCCTTCTCGGTGCCGCCGCATCTGGCGGAATTCACCCGCAGCCTGGCGAAATATGACGCCATCATTCAGGTCGGCGGCTCGTTCTTCGTCGATCTGTACGGCGTCACCCAGTTCGATCACGCGCTGTGCGCGCTGATGGCGAAGAAGCCGTTGCACATGATCGGTCACTCGGTGGGCCCGTTCGAAAACCCGCGCGTCAATGCGCTGGCAAACTTTGTTTTTGACCGCGTCGACAGCCTGGTGCTGCGCGAAGAGGTCAGCCTCGATCGCCTGAAGCAGGATGGCGTGACCACCAGCCGGGTGAAGAAGGGCGTGGACACCGCGTTCCTGGTGCAGGCGCGCGAGGTGGAAAATCCGAGCCACAACCTGCTGCACTGGCAGAACATCATTCAGTCGCGCAAAACCATCGCCATCACCGTGCGTGAGCTGGCACCGTTCGACAAACGTCTTGGCGTCACGCAGAAAGAGTACGAAGCCGCGTTTGGCCGGGTGATCAACGCCATGATCGCCGAAGGTTATCAGGTGGTGGCGTTCTCCACCTGTACCGGCATCGACAGCTATGCCAAAGATGACCGTATGGTGGCGCTGACGCTGCGCGACCACGTTGAGCAGCCGGAGCACTACCATGTGATCATGGACGAGTTCAACGACCTGGAACTCGGCATCCTGCTCAGCCACTGCCATCTCACCATCGGCACACGCCTGCACTCGGCAATCATCTCCATGAACTTCGGCACACCAGCCGTGGCCATCAACTACGAGCACAAATCGCTCGGCGTGATGAACCAGCTGGGTCTGCCGCAGATGGCCACCGACGTGCAGAGCCTGATGGACGGCTCGCTGATCGACAAAGTGCAGACGGTGCTGGCGGACTACGACAACGTGAAGCAAAAAGTGAACACCGCGGTGGCGCAGGAGCGTGAAATCGGCAACCGCATCACCGAAGAAATTCTCAACGTCCTGGGGTAAGTGATGAAGCTAACCTTTTTCACCATGCGTTTTCCGGTTGCCTCTGAGACGTTTGTCCTCAATCAGGTGACGCATTTCATCGATGCCGGCTATGACGTCGAGATCATCTCGGTGTTTCCGGGCGACATGATCAACCGTCATGCCGCGTTCGATGAGTACAATCTGGCGGCGAAAACCCACTATCTGCTGCCGGAAGAGAAGGTATCAAACCTCGACAAACTGACCCAGCGCATCGGACTGATGCTGCCGAAAATCGCCAAGCCGGCGCTGCTGAAGTCGCTTAACGTTGGCCGCTACGGTGCGCAGGCAAAAAAGCTGCTGTTGCCAGCCATTGTCGCAAATGCCCGGCAGACCTTTACCGCCGATGTGTTCCTGGTGCACTTCGGCTATGCCGGTGCGCTGGCGAATAAACTGCGCGAGCTGGGGGTACTGAAGGGCAAGCAGGCGACGGTGTTCCACGGCGCGGACATCTCGCGTCGCCACATTCTCGAAGAGCACAAACTGGATTACATCAACCTGTTCAGACAGAGCGAACTGATGCTGCCGATCAGCCATCTGTGGGAGAACAAGCTGATTGAGATGGGCTGTCCGCGCGAGAAAGTGCACGTCACGCGTATGGGCATCGAGCCGGAAAAGTTTAACTTCCAGCCGCGCGACGCGTTCCACAAACCGCTGCGCATCGTTTCGGTGGCGCGCCTGACCGAGAAAAAAGGGCTGGACGTGGCGGTAAAAGCCAGTGAAATCCTGCGCGATAACGGCGGTCAGTTCCAGTTCACCATCATTGGTAACGGCGAGCAGGACGGCATGATGCGCGAGCACATCGCGCGTGCCGGCCTGGAAGATATGGTGACCATGCCGGGCTTCAAGCCGCAGGAGGAGATTCGTCAGGCGCTGAGCGAGGCCGACATCTTCCTGCTGCCGTCGAAAACCGCCGCCGATGGCGATATGGAAGGCATTCCGGTGGCGCTGATGGAAGCGATGGCGGTCGGCCTGCCGGTGGTGTCCACCTACCACAGCGGCATCCCGGAGCTGATTCAGAATAACGTCAGCGGCTGGCTGGTCTCGGAAAATGATGCCGGTGAGCTGGCGGACACGCTGCTGCGCCTGTCGCGCGGCGACGTTGACGTTGCACCGGTGGTGGCCGCAGCGCGCCATAAAGTGGAAACCGAGTTCAATCAGCACATCGCTTACGGTGAGCTGGCGAAAATTCTGGAGCGCATGGTGTGAGTGGATTAAAAAAACAGGCGGTGTGGCTGTTTGGCAGCACCTGCTTTGCCGCGCTGCTGCAGGTGCTGCAGCTGGCGGTGCTGGCGCGCAAGCTGGAAGCGCACGAGCTGGGTTTGCTGGCGATCATCAACGCCATTCTGGCGGTGGCTACCGTGCTGCAGGACATGGGCATGAGCAGCTACATCGTGCATCGTCAGGAGATTACACGTCGTGAGCAGAGCACTATTTACTGGGTTAACGTCTCGCTGAGCTTCTGTACCGGTTTAATCATGCTGGCCATCGCCTGGCCGGTGGCGTGGTTCTACCATCTGCCGGAGCTGACGGCGCTGATTATGCTCACCAGCCTTAACTTCCTCGTGCTCGGTCACCTGTCGCAGTATCAGGCGCACTATGTGAAAACCAAACGCATGGTGACGCTGGCGAAGATTGAGATGGGCACCAAGCTGTTTGCCTTCCTGTGTACGGTGGCGATGCTCTATTTCACCTCCCTGACGGTAGCGGCGGCGATTCTCGGGCTGTTCATCAACGCCTTCACGCGCATTCTCTGCATGATCTACTTTGGCGAGAAGTCGTGGCGGCCAACCTGGGAGTTCGACGGCAAAACCTTTGTCAGCGCGGTGCGTTACGGTATCTATCAGTTGGGTTCGCAGACCATTAACCAGCTGCGCACTCAGGCCGATGCGCTGATCGTCGGTAAAGTGATGGGTGCCGAAATGCTGGGGATTTACTCACTGGCGAAAGAGCTGATTCTGCAGCCGCTGAAGCTGGTGTCGCCGGTGATTAACCGCCTGGCGCTGCCGCGCTTCGCCGAGAAGCAGCACGATCCCGAGCAGCTGAAAAAACTGTTCCTCAAAGGCACTTTCGTCATCATGCTGTTCAGCAGCGCGATGTACCTGGCGATTGGTATTCTCTCTCCGGTGATTGTGCGTGTGCTGTATGGCGCTTCGCACGAGCAGGTGTATCACCTGATCCCGCTGATGCTGCTGTTCGGTATGCTGCGCCCGATGGGCGGCCTGACCGGCGCGATCTCCCAGGCGAACGGACGCACCAACGTCGAGTTCTACTGGAATATCGTCGCCAGCCTGGTGGTGGTGGTGGTGCTGGCCACTACGTGGATCTGGCCGAACGTGATTTACGTGGCGCTGACGCTGTCGATTTCACAGGTGCTGATCTCCGCCTTCGCGCATCCGTTCTTCATCAAACCGGTGATTGGCATCCGCTTTATGCCCTATGCGCGCCAGTGGGTGTCGGTGTCGGTGGTGTTTGTCGGCCTGATGCTGCTGGTGAATCATTTCAACCTGTTCGTGATGCCCGAGTGGTTTGAGGGCTGGCTGTAAGCGGTGATGACGGGGGCGGTCGTTAGCAACTGCGACCGCCCGGCATCATCAGATGTGATCGGTGACTGACGTGCAGCTGCCGGTGCGCATCAAATGCGCACCCTACAAAAACCTGCAGTGATCCCGTAGGGGCGCCATTCATGGCGACCTTTCAAAAATACGCTTCCATCTTCGCCCCAATGATGTTTCCACAACGCCGGTCTGAACGCTCAACAATCACTGGCCTCACCGGTCATCGCCCTGCACTCTGCCTTCCACTGTTTTTCAGCCATTTAGCCACTTTTTTTTCCCGCCTCATCGCTGACTGGCAGATGGACTTTTTGACGATTTTTTATGTGTTGACAGAGAGTTAGTGCCGGTTTTTCAGATAAAGATTATACTTGCTCAACCGGCCGATCCTGCATAATCGACCCCACGTATTCACTTCATGAAATGGAATAAATATGACCAAGCTTAAAGCAGTAATCCCGGTTGCGGGTCTCGGTATGCATATGCTCCCTGCGACTAAAGCCATTCCGAAAGAGATGCTGCCTATCGTCGATAAACCAATGATTCAGTACATTGTCGACGAGTGCGTGGCGGCGGGCATCAAGGAGATTGTGCTGGTCACCCATGCTTCCAAAAATGCAGTGGAAAACCACTTCGATACCACCTACGAGCTGGAAGCGCTGCTTGAAGCGCGCGTGAAACGCCAGCTGCTGAGCGAAGTGCAGTCAATCTGTCCGCCGGGCGTGACTATCATGAACGTGCGTCAGGCGAACCCGCTGGGTCTTGGCCACTCGGTACTGTGTGCCCGTCCGATGATTGGCGACAACCCATTTGTGGTGGTCCTGCCAGACGTGCTGCTGGATGACTCTACCGCTGACCACCTGCGTTACAACCTTGCCGCGATGGTGGCACGCTTCGAAGAGACCGGCCGCAGCCAGGTTCTGGCGAAACACATGCCGGGCGAAGACCTGTCTGAATATGGCGTGCTGACCACCGAGCAGCCGCTGGATAACCCGGGCGATATCAGCACCATCACCAACTTCGTGGAAAAACCTGAGCATCCGTCCGAGCTGAACTCAGACCTGACCGCCGTGGGCCGTTACGTGCTTTCTGCGGATATCTGGGGTGAACTGGAGCGCACTGAGCCAGGTGCCTGGGGCCGTATCCAGCTGACCGATGCCATCGCCTCTCTGAGCCGGAAAAAACCGGTTGATGCCCAGCTGCTGACCGGCACCAGCTTCGACTGCGGCCGTAAACTCGGCTACATGCAGGCATTCGTCTCTTATGGTCTGCGCAACAACACCCAGGGCCGCGATTTCCGCGAAGCAATCCAAAAAATTCTGGCAAAATAATCTCTTTCCCCGCCGCGCAGGTTGCGCGGTTTTAAAGGAGTACACATGGCTATTTTGGTAACGGGCGGAGCAGGGTACATCGGCTCCCATACGGTGCTGGCGCTGTTAGAGCGCGGCGACGACGTTGTAGTCCTG
The DNA here is from genome assembly GCF_016643525.1 of Pantoea sp. Morm. Lineage (NCBI taxonomy): Bacteria > Pseudomonadati > Pseudomonadota > Gammaproteobacteria > Enterobacterales > Erwiniaceae > Pantoea > Pantoea sp. Morm. The sequence continues at coordinate 16,661 of NZ_VOQX01000064.1, forward strand.
GATAACCTTTGCAATGCCTCGCGCGAAGCAATCAATCGCGTTGAGAAGCTGGCCGGTAAGAAAGCGGTCTTCGTTGAAGGCGACATCCGCGACCGCGCCTGCCTGCGCGATCTGTTTGCCAGCAATGACATCTCGGCCGTCATCCACTTCGCCGCGCTGAAAGCGGTCGGCGAATCAACGCGCATGCCGCTGGAATATTACGAGAACAATGTCGCCGGGACCGTGGTGCTGCTGGAAGAGATGCGCGCCGCCGGCGTGTGGAACTTCATCTTCAGCTCATCCGCCACCGTATATGGCGCTGACGCACCGGTTCCGTACGTCGAAACGACGCCGATTGGTGGCACCACCAGTCCGTACGGCACCTCCAAGCTGATGATTGAGTTCGTGATGCGCGACTTCGCCAAAGCCGAGCCGAACTTCAAAGCCATCGCGCTGCGCTACTTCAACCCGGTCGGCGCGCACGAATCCGGTGAGATTGGCGAAGACCCAACCGGTATTCCGAACAACCTGCTGCCGTACATTGCGCAGGTGGCGATTGGGCGTCTGGACAAGCTAGGCGTGTTTGGCGATGACTACGCGACGCCAGATGGCACCTGCCAGCGCGACTACATTCACGTCGTCGACCTGGCGGAAGGGCACCTGAAAGCGCTGGATCACCTGCCAAAAGTTGAAGGCTACAAAGCTTACAACCTCGGCGGCGGCAAAGGCTTCTCGGTGCTTGAGATGATCAAGGCGTTTGAGCAGGCGTCCGGTAAACAGATTCCGTTCGAGTTCAAACCGCGCCGCGACGGCGATCTGCCGGCGTTCTGGGCGGATGCCAGCCTGGCCAACAAAGAGCTCGACTGGCGCGTCACGCGCGGTATTGATGCGATGATGCGCGATACCTGGAACTGGCAGTCGAAGAATCCGAATGGATTCAAATAATTAGTTTCAAACTAATAATAAGCCTGTCTGCGGACAGGCTTTTTTGCTTTTCAAAGCGGCAGTTATTTTAATTATTGAATCAGAAATGGTAAGCTCGGGCGTCGATTTAATGGCGCAAACAGCACCAGTTAAAGGTTCGTTATTTAAACAAGGCTTTTCAAATTTGCTTATAGAATGTTCTGCTCTCTGGTAGCGTAAAAGCCAGGGGCGGTAGCGTGTCAAATCTATTTTGTTGAGTATAAATTAACCACTAGCGCAAGCTTGAGACTAGAGCGAAACGTATGAAGTTAAGTTTGGGATATCTGATTGACTTAATAACAGTCATAACAGAAAAAGAACTAAAGGTTCGTTATAAGAGTAGTTTCCTTGGGTATCTTTGGTCTATAGCCAATCCCTTATTATTTGCAATGATTTATTATTTTATTTTTAAACTAATAATGAGAGTGCAAATACCCAACTATACTATTTTTATAATTACTGGATTATTTCCTTGGCAATGGTTTGCGAGTTCGACAACAAATTCACTTTTCTCCTTTATTGCGAATGCTCAGATAATAAAGAAAACAGTCTTTCCCCGTTCCGTCATACCGTTTAGTAACGTTATGATGGAATGCTTGCATTTCTTATGCACAATTCCAGTCATTATTATATTTCTATTAATTTATAATATGACACCTCACTGGAACTGGTTATGGGGAATACCAATTATTTTATTGGGGCAGCTTATTTTCTCCTATGGTATATCTCTAATCTTATCTACATTGAATTTGTTTTTTAGAGATCTAGAGAGGTTTATCACTTTAGGGATTATGTTGTTATTTTATTGCACCCCCATTCTATATGCTGGGGATATGATACCACAACAGTATCAATGGCTAATAAATTACAATCCGCTGGCTGATATGGTATTAAGTTGGCGGTCTTTATTTATGGATGGATATATTGATTACGAAAAGATCCTGACATTATATTTGGTTGGGTTTGTCGTTCTGGCATTAGGGTCATGGGTATTTAATAAGTTAAAATATCGCTTTGCGGAGATTTTATAATGGACATAGCAATTGAATTTAACTCCGTTACGAAAAAATATCCGCTGTACCATCATATTGGTTCAGGTATAAAAGAACTCATTTTTAACCCAAAGAGAGCCTTATCTCTACTATCTGGTAGAAGTTATCTAGCTATCGAAAATATATCGTTTCATGTAGAAAAAGGTCAGTCGGTTGCGCTAATTGGCAGGAATGGAGCAGGAAAAAGTACTTCATTAGGGCTCGTAGCTGGAGTTATAAAACCATCTTCAGGAAGCGTTGTAACTCGCGGCAGGGTGGCTTCAATGCTTGAGTTAGGAGGCGGTTTTCATCCTGAGTTAACAGGAAGAGAAAATATCCGTTTAAACGCAACCCTATTAGGGCTTAGAAGAAAACAACTCAATGAAAGAATCAATAAAATCATAGAATTCTCTGAGTTGGGTGAGTTTATTGATGAGCCTATTCGAGTTTATTCAAGCGGGATGTTGGCGAAGCTGGGTTTCTCGGTAATAACACAAGTTGATCCTGATATTTTGATTATTGACGAAGTGCTCGCGGTTGGTGATTATGCGTTCCAGAAAAAATGCATTGATACAATTAACCAATTCAAAGCTAAGGGCGTAACTATTCTCTTTGTGAGTCATAATCTCTCAGACATCGAAAAAATATGCGATCGCGTGATTTGGATAGAAAATCATCGTCTGAAAGCAACCGGCAGCGCTACAGATATACTCGAACAATATCGCTCTTCAATGTAAGGAATGCAAATGGAAGTCAAAAATCCCTCAATATCAATATATACAAGCCATCACAAACCTAGCGCATTTTTGTCTGATCCTATAATAAAGCCGCTTCATGTCGGCAAAGAAAATAGCTTAAATGACATATGTTGCGCAGGAGATGACACCGGTGATCATATCTCATATAAAAATCCTTTCTATTGTGAATTGACTGCACAATATTGGGTATGGAAGAATACTGAACTTTCCGATTATATTGGCTTCATGCATTATCGTAGACATTTAAACTTTTCGGAAAATCAGGATTTCGAAGAAGATGTATGGGGTGTAATAAATGAAGATATCATCGATAAGAATTATGAAAAAAAAATTGGTTTAAATAAAAGCGATATTTTAAAAGCAATCGATGGATTTGATGTATTATTACCTAAAATATGGAATGTAAAACAGGCGGGAAGTAAGAATAACTACGAACACTATAAAGTTTCTCGTTACTTACATATTGAAGATTATCAAAGTGCTATTGATAGCCTGATTTATTTATATCCTGAATATGCTGCTGCAGTCAAAACCTTCAACTCGTCCTCTGAAGGTTATTACACAAATATGTTTGTGATGAAAAAGGAACTTTTTGAAGAATATTCAGAGTGGCTCTTTAATATTTTAAGCAATTTAGAAGATAATTTTTCTTTGAAAAATTACAATGCACAAGAAAAGAGAGTTATTGGGCATATATCAGAACGACTGTTCAATATATTCATTATCCATAAATGTAATTCATCTACACTTAAAATAAAAGAGTTACAGCGAACATTTGTAACTAATGAAACTTTTAATGGAAAAATAAAACCTGCTTTCGATGAGCGAGCTATACCAGTCGTTATATGTTTTGATGAAAATTATGCTCATAGCGGCGGTGCGTTGATTAATTCAATCATAAAAAACTCAAATCAGCACCATAACTATGACATAGTGGTACTTGAGAATAATGTTTCGAGTAGAAATAAATCCAGGATTCTGACGTTAGTAAATAATAATAAAAATATCTCTATCAGATTCTTCGATGTTAATGCTTTTAGTGAAATGAAAGCTGTTTATACACGAGCTCATTTCAGTGCTGCAACATATGCGCGTTTGTTTATTCCATCATTGTTTAGTAGTTTTAAAAAAGTATTGTTTATAGATGCCGATACTGTTGTTGAGAGTGACGTTTCCGAATTGATGTCTTTAGAGCTTGGCAATAATCTCATTGCTGCTGTAAAAGATATTGTAATGGAAGGATTCGTAAAGTTTGGTGCTATTGCTCACGTCGATGACTTGAAAAACGTTACTGCGCAGGAATACTTGCGTGATGTTTTAAAAATGGAAGATACAGAAAAGTATTTTCAGGCAGGCATCATAGTATTTAACATTGCTCAAATGAATGACGAAAATACCTATGAAAAATTAATATCCACAATGAAGTCAAGAAACTTTTGGTTTTTAGATCAAGATATAATGAACAAGGTTTTCTATAATAGAACTTATTATTTACCGTATGAGTGGAATGTTTATCATGGGAATGGCAACACTGATGACTTTTTCCCTAACTTACGATTTAGTACTTATATGAGTTTTCTGAAGTCAAGAAAAGCACCAAAGATGATTCATTACGCAGGTGAAAATAAACCTTGGGATACACCTGCTGTTGACTTTTTCGACAACTTTATAAGTTATATTAATAATACGCCATGGCAAAAAGAAGTATACGAACGGCTAAATAAACATTCTCAACCTATCGTAGTTAATAAAGAAGAAACCATTCTTTTCCAAACTAAAATTAAAAGAAGACTAATGCCTTGGTTAAATAAGTTTGCACCAATTGGTAGTTCACGTAGGCAGTTAATAGCAAAAAATTATTACAGAATTCGTAGGGTAATATTAGGATAGACACATGAATAAAAATATTCTTATCGTCGGTGCTGGTTTTTCGGGAGCTGTTATTGCCCGTGAATTAGCTGAGGAAAATTATAAAGTTAAGGTTATTGATTCTAGAAGCCACATTGCAGGTAACTGTTATAGTGAAAGAGATGAACAAACCAAGGTAATGGTCCATACATATGGCCCCCATATCTTTCACACCGATAATCAGCAAGTATGGGAATTTATTTGTAACCATTGTGAAATGATGCCTTATACAAATCGTGTAAAAGCAACTGTAGCGGGGCAGGTTTTTTCATTACCAATCAATTTGCATACGATAAACCAATTCTTTAAAAAGACTTGTTCGCCAGATGAAGCAAAAAAGTTAATAGAATCAAAGGGTGATGTTAGTATTATTGACCCTAAGACTTTTGAGGAGCAGGCCCTTCGCTTCGTTGGGAAAGAGCTATATGAGGCTTTCTTTAAAGGATACACTATAAAGCAATGGGGGATGAATCCAAGCGAGCTTCCAGCCTCTATTCTTAAACGTTTGCCAGTGCGATTTAACTATGATGACAATTACTTTAATCATAAATATCAGGGCATGCCGAGAGAAGGTTATACTCCAATTGTTGCCTCAATCCTGAATCATAAAAATATTAGCGTTGAACTAGATACAGAATATGATCCTAGTTCTAAAAATAACTATGAGCATATCTTTTTTAGTGGCCCTCTCGATGGTTATTTCAATTATGATTTAGGGCGACTGGGGTATCGCACTCTTGACTTCGAAAAGTTTACTTATAATGGCGATTACCAAGGCTGTGCGGTCATGAACTATTGTGAGCTAGAGATTCCGTATACCAGGATAACAGAGCATAAATATTTTTCGCCATGGGAAAAGCATGATTCGTCAGTATGTTACCGTGAATATAGTCGCCTATGTTCTGAAAAGGACACCCCCTATTATCCGATTCGGCAAATGGGTGAGATGTCGTTACTGGATAAATATTTAAATAAAGCAGAAATGGAAGAAGATATAACATTCATTGGCCGCTTGGGGACTTATCGTTACCTGGATATGGATGTTACTATTTTAGAAGCGTTAAATACTGCTGAAATGTTCATTAATAATAAGAAAGAAGGTAAAAAAATGCCTTCTTTTGCGGTCGATGCAAGATGAGTGTTACAGCTCTTATCGTAACTTATAACCGATTAGAAAAACTTAAAAAAACTTTAGGAGCAACATTGTTGCTCCCTTTCAAATCAATAGTTATTGTTAATAACGCTTCAAATGATGGCACGACAGAATGGCTAGCTAAATTAACAGATGACAGAATTGTCGTTATAAATAGTGATGTAAATGATGGCGGTGCCGGTGGTTTTTTTCGAGGTGCAGAGTGGCTATCAAAATATTGTAATGCAGAATGGATCCTTTTTTATGATGATGATGCTTATCCAGAAAGTAATCTACTTGAAAAATTTATATTAGTTGATAATGACAAGATTGATGTCATCACTACGAATGTGGTGAGTACCGATCATTTGCGCTGTAAAATGAATATCCCATGGGTGAAAATACCTTCGACTGTTTTTGAAGTTTTTTCTTCATTAATTAACAACGAAAAATTTATTGCACAAGATACATATAACGAAAGAATTGTCACTTTTTCTTTTGTTGGAACGTTTATTAGAACACAAGTCGTTAAAGAAAGTTTCTATAAAATACGAAAGTATTTATTTATATATTTTGACGACGTGTATTATGCTTGGTCGCTTCATCTTATGAAAAGGATAATGTGGCATTATCCATCGTTAACATTTTACCATGATGTTCCTCACACTAATGTCGTAATGCCACCTTGGAAAGTTTATTATTTAACAAGGAACTTATTGTGGGGGAGGAAATATTTCAAAACAAAACCACCATTCAGTAATTTATCAATAATTTTGCGACTAATTAAATATTCTTCTTTGGTGTTTAAGAGTGATAATAAACGCGAATATATGAAAAATATAATGAGAGGGATTTGCGACGGTTTATTTAATTAATGCGGGGGGAGGGAGATTAAGGTAATTAAAATTATGCAAAAAGTATGTTATTTTATCAATTCTGATTGGTACTTCGATCTACACTGGAAAGAGCGCGCGCTTGCTGCCTTAAGTGAAGGTTATGAAGTTCATATTGTTTGCAATTTCGAAAGTACATCCATTAGGAATGAACTTAATGGTATGGGATTTATTACTCACAATTCAAATATGGCCGAGCAATCACTTGGGATTTGTCGGTCACTATTGGATTCCTATAAAGCCTTTCGAATTTTGCTAAATATAAATCCACATTTAATTCATTGTATAACTATCAAATCATGCCTGATTGGTGGTATTTACGCTAAATTTTTTAATAAAGCATTAGTATTAAGTTTTGTCGGCTTGGGACGTGTTTTTTCTCACAATAGCAAAAAATACAAATTTTTAAGATTTTTTGTTAAAAAATGCTATAGCTGGATAGTAGCTAAAAAAAATGTTTTCCTCATTTTCGAACATGAAAATGATCGTAAGGTGATTATTGGATTAACTAATGTTGACTCTGCTAAGACTGAAGTAATAGACGGTGCTGGCGTCAACATAAATGAATTTAAATTTGAATTAGAAAAACAAGGGTCGCGATCATCAGTTTTATATGCAAGTAGATTAATTTGGAGCAAAGGGTTAGGAGATTTAGTAGAAGTAAAGAAAATATTACTCAAGCGAGGAGTTGATTTTGAATTAAAAGTTGCTGGCATTGTTGTTAAAGATGATCCGGATTCTATTCCCATTGAAACAATTCAACAATGGCATGAGCAGTGTTTAATTACATGGCTTGGCAGGTCTTATGATGTCAATTCACTAATCCAAAATTCTAGCTTAATTGCGTTACCTTCAACTTATGCGGAGGGGGTTCCTCGTATATTGATTGAGGCATCTGCAGTAGGCAGGCCAAGCATTGCATATGACAATGGCGGCTGTAGCAGTATCATAAAACATGCTATCACTGGTTATTTAGTTGAGAAAAAGAACCTAGAGGACTTGACCCAAAAAATCGAATGTTTACTAAAGAATTATGAATTGCGTAAAACTTTTGGTTTGAGAGCCAGAGCATTGGTAATTGCTAATTTTTCATCAGATAATGTTATTAACAGGACACTCAGCATCTATAAAAATTTGAACTAATGAAGGAGCAATCCATGATTAATAAAATTGTCGTCGAGATGCCTATATCCTGGATAAAAAATCCTGTGGATGGGTATAAACATGAACATTTAATTTCAAAACTCATAATTACTTTAGCTCAAAGGAAAATTCCCTTATATTTTAGGGAGGTACCGTTTGGGGCCGATGAAGCACCTAGAAAACCGGCTAAAGGAGAGCTAATCTTTTCATATCATTCATGGAGTAATGAAAAAAATGTTTTTCATATCAAAGAGGCACCGGTCACGCCACTTTTTACTTTTGATCGTAGGGGTTATTCAGGATGGGCTGATATTTGCGTCAACCCTGAATTCTACGAAAGAAGCATAAAATCACAAGATATCGCTATTGCTAATTCCGTGCTGGAGAAGTGGCGTGGCATTTTTGAAAAAACCAACGATTCAAAATATCCTCAGTCTGATGAACCTCTTCCTTCGGACATTCATGACTTTGTTTTTTATCCTATGCAAGTCCAGAATGATCCCGTTTCGATTCATAGTCATTTTGATGGCGTTCAGCTCCTTGTTGATGCAGCAAATATAGCACAACGAACAAAAACTCATCTTGTCGTCAAACGACATCCGTTTTGTAATTCTACTGCTGTAGAAGAGACATTAAAAAAATTATCAACATCTAATCCATGGGTTATACAAAGCAATAGCAATATTCACCATTTAATTAGAAAAGCCAAATCAGTTATTACTATTAATTCAGGTGTTGGTATTGAAGCTCTTATTGATGGCACTACAGTTTATTGTTCAGGAAAATGTGAATGGCAGTTTTCTTGTCAAGAATTGATTGATCTTAAGGACTTGGAAAATGCATTTATTTTAGACGCCATTCCTATGAACGAAAATCAAGTGAAATACCTTGCATATTTGCTTGAAAAGTACTGGATTAATCCTTCCAATTCAGAGTCTCTTGAAGCTGCTATTGATGATGCATTCAAGGGGTTCGATAATGAATATGGAGTAGAAGCTGATAAAATATCTTCTCCAGATGTTTTGTTGCCAGTTATACTCGATCTACAAGGTAGATTAGAATATGAAATTCGGAAGTCAAAATTAGCTGAATTTGATTCTTCATCCATAATTAAGTTATATAAGGCTTTAAAAGAAGAACATTCAAATACATTAAGTCAGTTTAAATATTACATTGAGAAAATTAGAGCCTACGAAAGCCAAGTTGAGCAATTAGAGAAGAAAATTATCGCCTTAGAAAATAGAAGTGATTAGCAATTTAAGTTATCTTTTAAGAATTTAATTAAACACTTCATTTTCAGTAGCTGTTATAATTTTTTTTTGATATAACTTTAAAGTTACGTTGGTATCTCGTTACCAACTTTACTTGTGATAGGAGTAGATAATGTCCAAGCAACAAATCGGCGTTGTAGGTATGGCAGTCATGGGTCGCAATTTGGCTCTTAACATTGAGAGCCGCGGTTACACTGTTTCTATCTTCAACCGTTCACGCGAGAAAACAGATGAAGTCATAGCGGATAACTCAGGCAAAAAACTTGCCCCTTATTACTCCGTGGAAGAGTTTGTTGAGTCGTTAGAAAAACCCCGCCGCATCCTTCTGATGGTACAGGCAGGCGAAGCGACAGATAAAACCATCGCTTCACTGACGCCACACCTTGATAAGGGCGACATCCTGATTGATGGTGGTAACACCTTCTATAAAGACACTATCCGTCGTAATAAAGAACTGTCTGATCAGGGCTTCAACTTCATCG
>NZ_VOQX01000065.1:0-26046 GCF_016643525.1 Pantoea sp. Morm
CGGTGCGACGCGGCGTTCGGCCTGCTGTCGCGAGGTGGCGTATATTACGCTTTCCTCCTTCAGAGTCAAACACTTTTTTCAGCGTTTTTCTCCGGCGGGGTGAATCGCTTCACGCCCTGCTGAGCCGCCTGCGTTGCCGCTTTGCCGTCTCAGTGGTGGCGCATTATAGGGATCCGGATTTTTTGCACAACCCCTTTTTTCGATCTTTTTTATCGACTGGCGAGTTTTCACTCTTTTCGCTGCGATCGCGAGCGATCCGCGCAAAAATCAGCTTGTTTACCCGCACCGGAAGCCGCAGGCTAGCGGGAAACATCAGAAAAGGAGAAATAGAATGTCTGTAGCCCTGCGCCCTTATAAGCAACATATTCCCCACACCGGTGAGCGCGTGATGGTGGATAGCAGCAGCGTGGTCGTTGGCGAAGTCGAGCTGGCTGATGATGTCAGCATCTGGCCACTGGTAGCAATTCGCGGTGACGTGAATAAAGTGGTGATTGGTAAACGCAGCAATATCCAGGATGGCAGCGTGCTGCACGTTACGCATAAATCCAGCAGTAATCCCGATGGCTTTCCATTGATCATCGGTGAAGACGTAACGGTGGGCCATAAAGCAATGCTGCATGGCTGCACCATTGGCAACCGCGTACTGGTGGGTATGGGCTCGATCCTGCTGGATGGTGCGATCGTCGAAGATGAGGTGATGATTGGCGCCGGCAGCCTGGTGCCACCCGGTAAACGCCTGCAAAGCGGCTATCTCTATTTAGGCAGCCCGGTGAAGCAGATCCGGCCACTAACCGAAGCGGAAATAGCCGGACTGCTTTACTCCGCTAACAATTATGTCGGCTGGAAAGATGAATATCTGACTCAGGGCAGCCACAGCCAGCCCTGATCGTCGGCCTGCTCCGCCCGGAGCAGCTGCTCGGCCTCTTCCTCCAGATCCCAGCGATGCGCGCTAAACAGCGCCATCGCCTCTCCGGCACCAAAACGCTGCTGCAGCGCCGGCAGCGATATTGCGCAGGTCAGTCCCATACCATTCACTAATACCGGGAACAGCACCGCCTGCCGGACTGCGTCCCAGCTTTCCCGATCGGGAAACTGGATAGCCTGGTTCATGCCTGCATCGCCTGTTTAAGTTGATCGATGACCGGCGCGATCTCCGGCATAACACCATGCCACAGCTGAAACGCATGCGCCGCCTGGCCCACCAGCATGCCAAGTCCATCCGCCAGCTGCTGTGTGCCGTGCTGCTGGCACCACGCCAGAAATGGCGTCAGCCCCTGCTGATAAAACATGTCGTAACAGCGCACCTGCGCATCAATCAGCGTAACCGGCAGCGGCGGCACGTCGCCCGCTACGCCGCTGGAGGTGGCATTGATGATCAGATCAAAACGTTCGCCGGCCAGTTGATCAAAACTCATCGCCTGGATCGCCCCACTGTGCTGGAAAAGCTCAGCCAGCTGTTGCGCGCGTTCTGCCGTGCGGTTAACTACCACCAGCGCGCAGCCCGTCGAGAGCAGCGGCAGGATCACCCCACGCGCCGCTCCGCCCGCACCCACCAGCAGAATGCGATCGCCCGGCCGGATCAGCAGCAGCCGTTGCAGATCGCTCAGCAGGCCGATGCCGTCCGTGTTATCACCCAGAATCGAACCATCGGCTCTCTTCTTTAAGGTATTTACCGCGCCGGATAATGCCGCGCGTTCGCTGAGCTCATCCGCGAACTCCCATGCCTGCTGTTTAAACGGCAGCGTAACATTGGCGCCTTTGCCACCGGCCGCAAAAAACGCCTCTATCGCCTGCGGGAACCCTTCCAGCGGTGCGCAGATGCGTCCGTAAGGATGTTCAATACCGGTCTGCTCAGCAAAAGCGGCGTGAATAAACGGAGATTTGCTGTGGGCGATGGGATGACCAAAAACGGCAAACTTTTCCATAATCAGCCCTGACGAATGAGTTCACCGCTGATGGCATCGCGGATTTCAGAAGGATTCAGGCGACCGCCGGTGGCCGCCTGCAATACCGGAAACTGCGAGCCAAACTGCTCTGCCACTTCGGCGGCGCTGCGGCACGGCGGCTGACCGGTTAAATTCGCGCTGGTTGAGACCAGCGGCTTGCCAAACCCGCGGCACAGCGCCTGAACCTGCGGATGATCGCTGACGCGAATCGCCAGCGAATCAAAGCGGCCGGTTAACCAGCGCGGCGTATGCGGCGAAGCAGGCACCACATAGGTGACCGGACCCGGCCAGCTGGCAAACATACGTTCGCGCTGCAGCACGGTGAGTTCGCGATCGGCAATATAAGGCTCGAGCTGCGCATAATCAGCGGCGATCAGGATCAGCCCCTTTTCTACCGGGCGCTGTTTCAGCTCCAGCAGGGCCATCACCGCGCTTTCGCTGTCCGGATCGCAGCCAAGGCCGAATACGGCTTCGGTAGGGTAAGCAATCACTTGCTGTTGCTGAAGTTGTTCGATGCAGAAGTCGAGGCTTCCGGGTGCATGCTGGCTCTGGTTCATGATCACTCTTCATCCTGGGCGATGGGCTTGCCGCAGCGTTTGCTGGCGCAGAAGCGCTTCATGCCCTGTGCGGTTTTCTTTTCTATTAATAACGGGAACTGGCAATGGGGGCAGACACCTTCCAGCGGCGTGGCGTTGATCGCGAACTGGCAGTCGGGATAACGATCGCAGGCATGGAAGGTTTTGCCATAGCGTGAACGGCGCTGCACCAGCTTGCCGCTGGCGCACTGCGGGCAGGCAATTGCGGTTTCGTCCGGCTTATCGATGGTTTCCGTGTAATCACACTCCGGATAGTGGCTACAGCCGACAAACATGCCGAATCGCCCCTGGCGCAGCACTTTGTCCGCACCACACTGCGGGCAGGCATGGCCTTCCAGCACTTTGACAATATGGCCATCACCCTGACTTTTCAGCGGGCGGATATAGTCGCAGGTTGGATAATTCACACAGCCGAGAAAAGGCCCGTGTTTGCCGGCACGTATCACTAATTCTGCCCCGCAGGCGGGGCAGGGATCGTGTTTACGCACGGTAAATAGTGCTGGTTTACTCATATTACCGAATGCATTAATCGCAAATTAATGCAGCATACCTTCATTGACGTCGAATAACAGTTCTTCCATCTGCTGATAGGCATTTTCACAGCCGGGGATGTTAAATAGCACCATCAGCACCACCCATTTGAGATCTTCCAGATCGAATTCCAGCGTATCAAGCGCCATAACCCGTTCGATGACCATTTCGCGCGTTTCCATATTCAGCACCTGGATTTGCTCCAGGAACAGAATAAAACCACGACACTCGGCATCTAAACGCTGGCTCTCTTCTTCCGTGTAGATTCGCATGGAGAGCGGATCGTTAGCCAGCAACACTGGCGCGACCAGGCCATCCTGATAATCCGCTAACCGCTCAAGCCAATTCAACGCATTGTAGATATCTTCGCGATGAAAACCGGCATCGGTTAAGTCATCGGTCAATTTATCCTGGTCAACGCGCATTTCAGCCTCGTTGTGGATATACGTCTCAAACAAGTACATAAGTACGTCGAACATGGCATGCCCTCCTCAATCGGACATAGCCGCCGGGTACAGCTGCGATCCATCCTGCTAACTCCAGCTCCAGCAATTGCGCTGCGATAACTGGCACAGGTTGGCCGGCACGTTCAGCGACGACGTCAACAGGTGTAACCTCATCACCTACGTTAGCCAACACGCTGGGAAATGGCAATGGCACATCATCACTGAGTTGTGAATATATTGTTTCTGAGATGCTGGCCGGCAACCATTGCAGGGCAGAATGCAAATCCTCAAGGATATTGTTGGGATGCGCCACCAGCAGCGCCCCCTGCTGAATCAGCCAGTGCGTGCCTTCACAGCCAGGGTTACCCAGTGCGCCAGGCAGCGCATACACGTTACGGTTTTGTTCCAGCGCATAGCGCGCCGTTACCAGCGAGCCACTCTTCAGCGACGCTTCAACCACCAGCACGCCATGACTCAGGCCGCTGATAATACGATTACGCCGCGGGAAATTTACCGCATGGGGCGCCATCGACAGCGGCAGTTCTGAAACCAGCGCGCCGCCGCTGGCGATGATCTCCTGTGCCAGCGGCTGATGGCTTTTCGGATAGAGATGATTCAGCCCGCTGCCCAGCACGGCCATGGTTTTGCCCTGCACTTCCAGCGCGGCACGATGCGCCACGCCATCAATACCGCGCGCCAGCCCGCTGGTGATGGTCAAACCGCTTAGCGCCAGCTGCTGGGTAAACCAGCTGCCCCATTCTCTGCCATACGGCGAACAGTGACGACTGCCGACCACCGCCAGTTGCGGTGTCGCGAGTGCAGAGAGGTCACCCGCTATATAAAGGGCAGCCGGATAGCGGCTGATTTCCCGCAAACGGGCGGGATAATGTGCATCGGTGCAGGCAATCAGATGATGTTGCGCCTGTTGCAGCCAGCGCTGCGTTTTTTCCAGCTGGCGTGGACAGAGGGCGAGAAACTGCTGCCGCTGCGTGTCGTCCAGCCCGTGCTGCTGCAGCCACGCGTCGTCAATGTGGCTGGCGGCCAGAAGCGCCATGATGAACTGACGGGCGCGCTCACCGCTTAAACCCCAGACGTAAGTCAGCCTGATAATCCTTTCACTGCGTTCCATGCTGCGCTCCCTGTCAGCCGTGCTCTGATGCGGCACAATGCTGTCAATCAGGCCCCAAAAAGTCTACAATATGAGGCAGTAATCTTTTCTTTAACGCATACAGATCTGGATATTTATGTCAGTTTTGCAGGTATTACATTTCCCTGACGATCGCCTTCGCAAAATTGCTGCACCCGTTGCGGCTGTGAATGCTGACGTTCAGCGTATTGTCGACGATATGTTTGAGACCATGTACGCCGAAGAAGGCATTGGTCTGGCGGCGACGCAGGTGGATATTCACCAGCGCATCATCGTGATTGATGTTTCTGAAAGCCGCGAAGAGCGCCTGGTGCTGATTAACCCGGAGCTGCTGGAAAAAAGCGGCGAAACCGGTATCGAAGAGGGTTGCCTGTCGATCCCGGAACAGCGGGCGTTTGTGCCGCGTGCCGAGCGGGTCAAAGTGCGCGCGCTGGATCGCGACGGTAACAGCTTCGAGCTGGAAACTGACGGTCTGCTGGCGATCTGCATTCAGCATGAGATCGACCATCTTGACGGTAAACTGTTTATTGATTATCTGTCGCCGCTGAAGCGTCAGCGTATTAAACAGAAACTGGAAAAACTGGCCCGCCAGAATGCGCGCGCATCCTGAGAGCGAACAGAAGGTTGAACTGTGTCTGCACCGTTAAAAATCATCTTTGCCGGTACTCCTGACTTCGCAGCGCGTCATCTCGACGCGCTGCTTGCTTCTGAGCATCAGGTGGTTGGCGTCTTTACTCAGCCCGACCGCCCTGCCGGACGTGGCAATAAACTCACGCCGGGCCCGGTAAAAGTGCTGGCTCAGGCGCATGATATCCCCGTGTTTCAGCCAAAGTCCCTGAAGCCGGAAGAGAATCAGCAGCTGGTTGCCGGACTGCAGGCTGATGTGATGGTGGTCGTCGCTTATGGTCTGATCCTGCCTCAGGCGGTGCTGACGATGCCGCGCCTTGGCTGCATCAACGTACACGGCTCGCTGCTGCCGCGCTGGCGCGGTGCGGCGCCGATTCAGCGCTCACTGTGGGCCGGCGATAACGAAACCGGTGTGACCATCATGCAGATGGACGTGGGTCTGGATACCGGCGATATGCTGCACAAAATAACCTGCCCGATTAATGCCGATGATACCAGCGCATCGCTGTACGACAAGCTGGCGCAACTGGGCCCGCAGGGGATGCTGACCACGCTCAGTCTGCTGGCCGCCGGCAGCGCGCAGCCCGAAGTGCAGGATGAGACCCTGGTAACTTACGCGGAAAAGCTCAGCAAAGAAGAGGCTCGTCTTGACTGGTCGCTCTCCGCTGTTCAGCTGGAACGGTGCATTCGCGCCTTCAATCCGTGGCCGGTGAGTTATTTCCTCATCGACGATCAGCCGGTCAAAGTCTGGCAGGCCAGCGTATTACCGCACCGCAGCGCCCAGCCGGGAGAAATTCTGCAGGCTGACAAACACGGCATCCAGATCGCGACCGCTGACGGCGTGCTGAATCTGCTCTCACTGCAGCCTGCCGGCAAAAAAGCCATGGCGGCGCAGGATCTGCTCAATTCGCGTCGTGAATGGTTTACACCCGGCACCGTTCTGGCCTGATTCTCCAGCCCGGTCTCCGCCGGGCTTTTTGTTTGATGAATGAATATGAAAAAAGCGACCAACCTGCGCAGCCTTGCCGCGCAACTGATTGAACGCGTGGTGGATAAAGGGGAATCGCTGAGCGCGATTCTGCCCGCTGCGCAAAAAACGCTGGCAAACAACGATGGCGCGCTGCTGCAGGAGTTGTGTTTTGGCGTGACGCGCACGCTGCCGCAGCTGGAAGCGTTGATTAATAAGCTGATGGCGCGGCCGTTAACCGGCAAACAGCGCGTGCTGCACTATCTGATCATGGTGGGCCTGTATCAGCTGCTGTATACCCGCGTTCCGCCGCACGCCGCGCTGGCCGAAACCGTAGCCGGGGCTGAAGCACTGAAGCGGGCAAATCTGAAAGGCTTGCTTAACGGCGTGCTGCGTCAGTTCCAGCGCCAGCAGGACGCACTGCTGGCGGAGGTCAATCAGGGCCCGCAGCGCTACTGGCATCCGGGCTGGCTGCTGAAACGGCTGCAGACCGCGTGGCCGGAGCAGTGGCAGCAGATTGTGGAAGCCAACAATCAGCGACCGCCAATGTGGCTGCGCGTGAATCGTCAGCATCACAGCCGTGACGCCTGGCTGGCGCTATTAACCCAGCAGAATCAAAATGCGTTTAGTGCTGACGCGCCGGATGCGCTGCGTCTTGAAGCACCGGCTCCGGTCAGTCAGCTGCCAGGCTTTGAGCAGGGCTGGGTGACGGTGCAGGATCTCTCTGCTCAGCGTTGCGCCCTGCTGCTGGCGCCGGAAAACGGCGAAACCATTCTCGACCTGTGCGCTGCGCCCGGCGGCAAAACCACCCATATTCTCGAAATTGCGCCGCAGGCCCGCGTGATGGCGGTGGATATCGATGCGCAGCGCCTGTCGCGCGTGACGGAAAACCTGCAGCGTCTGGGGATGCAGGCTGACGTGCGTCAGGGCGATGGCCGCACGCCAGCGGCCTGGTGCGGCGAGCAGCAATTCGACCGCATCCTGCTGGATGCGCCCTGCTCGGCCACCGGCGTTATTCGACGCCATCCGGATATCAAATGGCTACGCCGCGATCGCGATATCGACGAACTCGCCGCGCTACAGCGTGAGATTCTGGCGGCCATCTGGCCTCGCCTGAAATCGGGCGGTACGCTGCTTTATGCCACCTGCTCAGTGCTGCCGCAGGAGAACCAGCAGCAGATCGATGCTTTCCTCGCGACGCATGACGATGCGGTGCCGCAGGCACTGCCACATGGGCAACTTAACGGCTGGCAGGTTTTCCCTGCCATCAATGGCGGCGACGGTTTCTTCTACGCTAAGCTGATGAAAAAATAGTGCAGCGCACAGTGACAAGAGCAACGTATCCATGAAAATTATTATCCTCGGCGCCGGCCAGGTGGGCGGCACGCTCGCTGAAAACCTGGTGGGCGAAAACAATGACATCACCGTGGTTGATAGCGATCCCTCACGCTTACGCGTGCTGCAGGATAAGTTTGACCTGCGCGTGGTGCAGGGCCATGGTTCGCACCCGCGCGTGTTGCGTGAAGCCGGCGCCGAAGATGCGGATATGCTGGTGGCGGTGACCAGCTCTGACGAAACCAACATGATTGCCTGTCAGATTGCTTACTCGCTGTTTAACACGCCAAACCGCATTGCCCGTATCCGCGCCGCCGATTATCTGCGCGATGCGGAAAAGCTGTTCGTGCCGGAAGCGGTACCCATCGACCATTTGATCTCGCCCGAGCAGCTGGTGATCGACAACATCTATCGGCTGATTCAGTACCCTGGCGCGCTGCAGGTGGTGAATTTTGCCGAGGGCAAAGTCAGCCTGGCAGTGGTCAAAGCCTATTACGGCGGACCGCTGGTGGGCAATCCGCTGTCGATCCTGCGTGAACATATGCCGCATATCGATACCCGCGTAGCCGCCATTTTCCGTCAGGATCGCCCGATCCGCCCGCAGGGATCGACGATTGTCGAAGCTGGCGATGAAGTGTTTTTTATTGCCGCCAGTCAGCATATTCGTGCGGTGATGAGCGAGATGCAGCGGCTCGAAAAGCCCTATAAACGCATTATGCTGGTCGGCGGTGGCAATATCGGCTTTGGCCTGGCGCAGCGGCTGGAGAAGCAGTACAGCGTTAAGCTGATAGAACGTAATCAGCAGCGCGCGGCTGAACTGGCTGAACATCTGCAGGATACCATCGTGTTCTATGGCGATGCCTCGGATCAGGAATTGCTGGCAGAAGAGCATGTCGATCAGGTCGATCTGTTTATCGCCGTCACCAACGACGATGAAGCCAATATCATGTCAGCGATGCTGGCCAAAAAGATGGGCGCGAAAAAAGTGATGGTACTGATCCAGCGTCGCGCCTATGTCGATCTGGTGCAGGGCAGCGTGATCGACATTGCGATCTCACCGCAGCAGGCCACAATTTCTGCGCTGCTTGGCCACGTGCGCAAAGCCGATATTGTCGGCGTCTCTTCACTGCGCCGCGGTATTGCGGAAGCCATCGAGGCCATCGCCCACGGTGATGAAACCACTTCGCGCGTGGTCGGCCGCCTGATTGAAGATATTAAACTGCCGCCGGGCACAATTATCGGCGCGGTGGTGCGTGGTGATGACGTGATCATCGCCAATGATAATGTGCGTATTGAGCAAGGCGACCACGTGATCATGTTCCTCACCGACAAAAAGTTTGTGCCGGACGTTGAGCGTCTGTTCCAGCCGAGCCCGTTCTTCCTGTAACGCGTTGTGATTGGGCTGAAGTGAGAGTGGTGTTTAATCCATTGTTATAATGGCAATTACACGAAGGTTTGTTAGACTTTAGCCATTGGCCAAGGCAAGGAGATAACAATGAGTTTATTCAAAGAGTTTCGTGATTTTGCGATGCGTGGCAACGTGGTGGACCTGGCGGTCGGTGTGATCATCGGTGCTGCGTTCGGTAAGATCGTATCGTCACTGGTTGCGAACATCATTATGCCACCGCTCGGTTTACTGATTGGCGGCGTCGACTTTAAGCAGTTTAAATGGGTACTCAAGCCAGCAGAAGGCGATATCCCCGCGGTGGTGATGGAATACGGTAACTTTATTCAGACGGTATTTGATTTCATCATCGTGGCGTTTGCTATCTTCATTGCCATCAAAGTAATGAATAAACTGTATAAAAAGAAAGAAGTGGAAAAACCAGCGCCTAAACCGACCAATGAAGAAGTGCTGCTGACCGAGATTCGCGACCTGCTTAAGCAACAAAATAATAAAGTGTGATAAATAAAAGCCGCCCGTTTCAGGCGGCTTTTTTGTCACTAAAGCAGAAGGCCAGAGGTAAACACTGTTGCTTACCGCTGGCCTCCTGATTCGCTCCCTTCGCGTGTTTATCTTTACGCCGGTAGCTGCCTTTCCCCTTCTGATTGCGCTCAACTCGCTGGCGATACAGCGGATCGTGTAACAGGGCTTCCAGGGCGTTATCGTTAATTTTGCCTTTTCGATGCTGATAGTGACTCATATCGTCCTCCGGTTAGTGATGGCGCAACTATAGTCCCTGTGCGCCAGAATTCAATCCTTGCTACAACAAATTTCAGGATGCGGATCTTCACCGGTTTCCAGTGCCTCGAGGATCGAACAGCAGGCGCTACTGTGGCGGTCGCCACAGCAGGTTTCCGCCAGCCGTTGCAGTGAGCGCTGAATGGTTTGCAGCTCGCCAATCATACTGTTCACCTCATCCAGCCGTTTCGCCACGATCGCTTTTGACTCTTCACAGGTATGATGCTCTGGATCGATGCGGATCGACAGCAGGTCGCGGATCGATTCCAGGCTGAAACCAAGCTGCCGGCCGTAACGGATAAAACGCAGGCGCTGCAGATCGTTATCGCTGTACAGGCGGAAGCCACCCTCGGTGCGTACCTCATGATCCATCATCTGCTGCTTTTCATAAAAGCGAATGGTGTCCGGCGTCACGTCCGCCAGTTTTGCCAGCTGGCCAATGCGATACATATTATTTCTCCTGCTGTAGCCGCTGACCGATCGCCGGGCGGTATTCGCCACGCAGAAAATCGGTGCTCATGCCGGCCTGCTGCAGCTTCATTTCCAGCAATGTCAGCCGTTTGGCCAGTTCGCGCGCCTCGCTGTCATCAGGATCGAGTTCGCGAAGCAGATCGCTCAGTGCCAGTGCGTCGCGGCGCATCTCCAGTTCCGGTGGGAGATAACCGGCGTTTTTCAGCAGTCGCCAGGCACTGCGCAATTCCGCCGGCACACCACTGTCATCGTCCAGCGTGAGCGGCGCACCTTCACCAGGCAGATTGCTCAGCTCGCCCTTTTCCTGAGCGGCGCGGATGTGTTGCTCAGCCAGCTGATCGATAAGCCACATAGAAACCTCCTGCAGGCATGTCTGCCAACAGCATAGCGAATGGAGGGGAAATGGGAAGAAATGACAGGCAATAAAAAACCCGCCGAAGCGGGTTTTTTACGTTACTGCAAATTACTCTGCAGCAGCTTCTGCTTGAGCTTCTGGACGATCAACCAGCTCGATGTATGCCATCGGAGCGTTGTCACCAGCACGGAAGCCACACTTCAGAATGCGAGTGTAACCACCGGCACGGCTCGCGAAACGCGGGCCCAGCTCGTTAAACAGTTTTGCCACGATCTCGTTATCACGAGTACGGGCGAATGCCAGACGACGATTAGCTACGCTGTCGGTCTTGGCAAGAGTAATCAGCGGCTCAACTACGCGACGCAGCTCTTTGGCTTTCGGCAGAGTCGTCTTAATGATCTCATGACGAACCAGAGAACCAGCCATGTTGCGGAACATAGCCTGACGATGGCTGCTGTTGCGGTTCAGTTGACGACCACTCTTACGATGGCGCATGACCTTATCCTTCTCAGTGAAACCTTAACCTGCGATCCGGTTATTCATCAGCAATGCTTGCCGGTGGCCAGTTTTCCAGGCGCATGCCCAGAGACAGACCACGTGATGCGAGCACGTCTTTAATCTCGGTAAGAGATTTTTTACCCAGGTTAGGCGTTTTAAGCAGCTCAACCTCGGTACGCTGTACCAGATCACCGATGTAGTGGATAGCTTCTGCCTTGAGGCAGTTAGCAGAGCGGACAGTCAATTCCAGATCGTCAACAGGGCGCAGCAGGATCGGATCGAATTCTGGTTTCTCTTCTTTGACTTCCGGCTGACGTACATCACGTAAGTCAACGAAAGCTTCCAGTTGTTCTGCCAGGATGGTCGCCGCACGACGAATCGCCTCTTCAGGATCGATTGTGCCGTTGGTTTCCATTTCGATGACCAGCTTGTCCAGGTCGGTGCGCTGTTCTACACGCGCTGCTTCAACATTGTAGGCGATACGGTCTACAGGGCTGTAGCAAGCGTCAACCAACAGACGGCCGATTGGGCGCTCATCTTCTTCCGAATGAATTCGGGCAGAAGCCGGCACATAACCACGACCACGCTGAACTTTGATACGCATGCTAATAGACGCGTTTTCATCGGTCAGATGGCAGATCACATGCTGCGGCTTGACGATTTCGACATCACCGTCGTGGGTAATGTCGGCTGCAGTCACAGGGCCAATGCCAGATTTATTCAGAGTGAGGATGACTTCATCTTTACCCTGAACTCTTACCGCCAGCCCTTTCAGATTGAGCAGGATTTCCAGGATATCTTCCTGTACGCCCTCTTTGGTGGAGTACTCGTGCAGCACGCCATCAATCTCAACCTCGGTCACCGCGCAACCCGGCATGGAAGAAAGCAGAATACGGCGCAGTGCGTTACCAAGAGTATGGCCAAAGCCACGCTCTAACGGCTCAAGGGTCACCTTGGCGTGCGTCGAACTCACTTGCTCGATATCTACCAGGCGCGGTTTTAGAAACTCTGTCACAGAACCCTGCATTGTGTCCTCTCTTTGGTACTAAGCTTTACTTAGAGTAAAGCTCGACGATCAGGTGTTCGTTAATGTCCGCAGACAGATCGGTACGCTCAGGAATACGCTTGAACACACCTTCCATCTTAGTCGCATCAACTTCCAGCCAGGTTGGCTTTTCACGCTGCTCAGCCAGCTCCAGAGCGGCCTTCACGCGAGATTGCTTTTTGGCTTTCTCACGGATGCTTACGACATCATTCGGAGATACCTGATAAGAAGCGATGTTAACAACGCGACCGTTTACCATTACAGATTTGTGGCTAACCAGCTGACGTGCTTCTGCACGAGTGGCACCAAAGCCCATACGGTAAACTACGTTATCCAGACGACCTTCCAGCAGAGCTAACAGGTTTTCACCGGTGTTGCCTTTCAGACGCGCTGCTTCTTTATAGTAGTTACGGAACTGACGCTCCAGCACGCCGTAGATACGACGAACTTTTTGCTTTTCACGTAACTGGCCGCCGTAATCAGACAGACGCGGTTTACGCGCACCATGCTGACCAGGGGCTTGTTCAATTTTGCACTTGGAATCAATCGCGCGAACGCCAGACTTAAGGAATAAGTCGGTGCCCTCACGACGGCTCAGCTTGAGCTTAGGACCCAAATATCTTGCCATTTTCTTTCTCCAACTAACCTAAAAAACGGAACGTTAAACGCGACGTTTTTTCGGCGGACGACAACCGTTGTGAGGGATCGGAGTCACATCAGTAATATTAGTGATGCGGAAACCAGCGGCGTTCAGAGCACGAATAGTAGATTCGCGGCCTGGACCCGGACCCTTAACCATAACTTCCAGGTTCTTAATACCGTAATCTTTCACGGCTTCTGCACAGCGCTCTGCAGCGACCTGAGCAGCAAACGGAGTAGATTTACGTGAACCGCGGAAACCGGAACCACCGGCGGTTGCCCAACCCAGTGCGTTACCCTGACGATCAGTAATAGTAACGATGGTGTTGTTAAAAGACGCATGGACATGAGCCACGCCATCTGAGACTTGTTTTCTTACACGCTTACGTGCACGAACTGGTGCCTTTGCCATTATTTACTCACCCCGATTATTTCTTGATCGGTTTACGCGGACCCTTACGGGTACGTGCGTTGGTCTTAGTACGCTGACCGCGCACCGGCAGACCACGACGATGACGTAAACCACGGTAGCAACCAAGGTCCATCAGACGCTTGATGCTCAGGGTGATTTCACGGCGCAGATCACCTTCAACAACGAATTTACCAACTGCTTCACGCAGCTGATCAATTTGTTCTTCAGACAGCTCACTGATCTTAACATTTTCAGCGATGCCCGTTTCAGCACAGATGGCTTTAGAACGGGTTTTGCCGATACCGAAGATCGAAGTTAATGCGATAACGGTATGTTTTTGATCAGGAATGTTAATGCCTGCTATACGGGCCACTATGCACTCCTATAATTAAATAAATGCGTACCATGCTGAAAAGCCCGTTTTCAGGATACTCAAATGGAAACGCATCGACATACAAAAGATTGGCTGGCTAATCTAGCCAGCTCAACCCGACTTTGCAAGAAAAATATGTGACTTAATCAGCCCTGGCGCTGTTTATGCTTAGGCTCGGAGCTGCAGATCACACGTACGACACCGTCGCGACGAATGATTTTGCAGTTACGACATAATTTCTTGACGGAAGCACGAACTTTCATTTTTACTCTCCGTAACTTCTCAAGCTACTGAATTAACGGCCATAGCCTTTCAGGTTAGCTTTCTTCAATGCAGACTCGTACTGACTGGACATCATCAGAGTTTGCACTTGAGCCATAAAGTCCATGATGACAACCACTACAATCAGCAGCGAGGTGCCGCCAAAGTAGAAGGGAACCTTCATGGCATCACGCATGAACTCCGGGATCAGGCAGATAAAAGTAATATACAGTGCGCCGATTAAGGTCAGACGTGTCATTACTTTATCGATGTACTTCGCCGTTTGCTCTCCCGGACGAATTCCCGGTACGAATGCACCAGACTTCTTCAGGTTATCTGCTGTTTCACGCGGGTTGAAAACCAACGCCGTGTAGAAGAAACAGAAGAAGATGATTGCAGTCGCATAGAGTAGCACATAAAGCGGCTGTCCTGGCTGCAAATACAGCGAAATTGTTGTCAGCCAGTTCCAACCGGTACCGCCCCCGAACCAGGATGCTATCGTCGCCGGGAACAGGATAATGCTGGAAGCAAAGATGGCTGGGATTACGCCCGCCATGTTCACTTTCAACGGTAAATGTGTGCTCTGTGCAGCATATACACGACGACCTTGCTGACGTTTAGCGTAGTTGACCACAATGCGGCGCTGGCCACGCTCAACGAAAATAACAAAGAACGTCACTGCAAATACAAGAACTGCAACCAACAGCAACAGAAGGAAGTGCAGGTCGCCTTGCCGCGCTTGCTCGATGGTATGGCCAATGGCCGGCGGTAAACCCGCAACAATACCCGCGAAGATAATGATTGAAATACCGTTACCGATACCTCGTTCAGTAATCTGTTCGCCCAGCCACATCAGGAACATGGTTCCGGTAACCAGACTTACAACAGCGGTAAAGTAGAAAGCAAAGCCTGGATTTAATACCAGGCCCTGCATTCCAGGCATATTCGGCAGACCGGTAGCAATACCGATCGACTGGAATATAGCCAGAACCAGTGTGCCGTAGCGAGTGTATTGGCTGATCTTACGACGACCAGCTTCACCCTCTTTCTTAATCTCGGCCAACGCGGGATGAACCACCGTCAGCAGCTGGATAATAATAGAGGCCGAAATATACGGCATAATACCCAGCGCGAAGATTGAGGCACGACTGAGAGCACCACCAGAGAACATGTTAAACATTTCAATGATGGTGCCACGCTGTTGCTCAAGCAGTTTGGCAAGTACAGTGGCATCGATACCGGGGATTGGAATAAAAGAGCCAATACGGAAGACAATCAGTGCACCGATTACAAACAAAAGTCTGCGCTTCAGTTCACCAAAGCCACCTTTGGCACTTTGAAAATCTAATCCCGGTTGCTTTGCCATCTGCTACTTATTCCTCGATTTTACCGCCAGCAGCTTCGATTGCAGCACGAGCACCTTTGGTGACACGCAGACCACGAATCGTAACAGGTGCAGATACTTCACCAGACAGGATCACTTTCGCGAACTCAATCTGTACACCGATGATGTTAGCTGCTTTCAGCGTGTTCAGGTCGACGATACCGCCTTCCACTTTCGCCAGATCAGACAGACGCACTTCTGCAGTCACGAATGATTTGCGCGAGGTGAAGCCGAACTTCGGCAGACGACGGTACAGAGGCATCTGACCACCCTCGAAACCACGACGTACGCCACCGCCAGAACGAGACTTCTGACCTTTGTGACCACGACCGCCGGTTTTACCGAGGCCAGAACCGATACCACGGCCCAGACGCTTGGAAGCGTGTTTAGACCCTTCGGCCGGAGACAGAGTGTTTAAACGCATCTCTTACTCCTCCACTTTCAGCATGTAAGAAATCGCGTTGATCATACCGCGTACAGCTGGCGTGTCTTCACGCTCAACGGTGTGACCAATACGACGCAGACCCAGACCAACCAGAGTGGCTTTGTGCTTAGGCAGGCGGCCGATTGAGCTACGGGTTTGTGTAATTTTGATTGTCTTAGCCATCGTGATTACCCCAGAATTTCTTCAACGGATTTACCACGCTTGGCAGCAACCATATCCGGAGACTTCATATTGCCCAGGCCGTCGATAGTTGCACGAACCACGTTGATCGGGTTGGTGGAACCATAGGCTTTAGCCAGAACGTTATGAACTCCAGCGACTTCCAGAACGGCGCGCATTGCACCGCCGGCGATGATACCGGTACCTTCAGAAGCCGGCTGCATGAACACACGAGAACCCGTGTGCGCACCTTTAACCGGGTGCTGCAGGGTGCCGTGAGTCAGCGCGACATTAACCATATTGCGACGAGCTTTTTCCATCGCTTTCTGGATCGCTGCTGGAACTTCACGCGCTTTACCGTAACCAAAACCAACGCGGCCGTTACCATCACCCACTACAGTCAGAGCGGTGAAGGAGAAAATACGACCACCTTTCACAGTTTTAGAGACACGGTTTACCGCGATCAGTTTTTCCTGCAGGTCGCCAGCTTGTTTCTCGATGTGTGCCATCTTAGACCTCTACCTTAGAACTGAAGGCCAGCTTCACGAGCAGCATCTGCAAGTGCCTGGACGCGACCATGATATTGGAAACCGGAACGGTCGAAAGAAACATCTTTGATGCCTTTTTCGATAGCGCGCTCAGCCAGAGCTTTACCTACAGCTGCAGCGGCGTCTTTGTTACCGGTATACTTCAGTTGTTCAGCGATAGCTTTTTCTACAGTAGAAGCAGCAACCAGAACTTCGGAACCGTTCGGGGCGATTACCTGTGCGTAAATGTGACGCGGGGTACGATGTACCACCAGGCGAGTAGCACCCAGCTCTTTGAGCTTGCGACGTGCACGGGTCGCACGACGGATACGAGCAGATTTCTTATCCATAGTGTTACCTTACTTCTTCTTAGCCTCTTTGGTACGCACGACTTCGTCGGCGTAACGAACACCCTTGCCTTTGTAAGGCTCAGGACGACGGTAGGCGCGCAGATCAGCTGCAACCTGACCAATCAGCTGTTTATCAGCGCCTTTCAGCACGATCTCAGTCTGAGTTGGACATTCAGCAGTGATGCCGGCCGGCAGTGCATGGTCAACCGGGTGAGAGAAGCCCAGGGCCAGACTCACAGAGTTGCCTTTAACAGCTGCACGATAACCAACACCAACCAGTTGCAGCTTCTTGGTGAAGCCTTCGGTAACACCGATAACCATGCCGTTCAGCAGCGCACGGGCAGTACCTGCCTGTGCCCAACCATCCGCATAACCTTCGCGCGGAGCGAAAGTCAGGGCGTTGTCTGCATGCTTAACTTCTACAGCACTGTTGATAGTACGAGTCAGCTCGCCGTTTTTGCCTTTGATCGAAACTTCCTGACCGTTGAGTTTTACCTCTACGCCGGCAGGAACAACGACAGGTGCTTTTGCAACACGAGACATTTTATCCTCCGATTACGCTACGTAGCAGATAATTTCGCCACCAAGACCAGCCTGGCGCGCTGCACGATCAGTCATGACACCTTTAGAGGTAGAAATTACAGCAATGCCCAGACCGGCCATAACTTTTGGCAGCTCATCTTTTTTCTTATAGATGCGCAGACCTGGACGGCTAACACGCTGAATGCTTTCTACAACAGCTTTACCCTGGAAGTACTTAAGAGTCAGTTCCAGTTCCGGCTTGATGTCGCCTTCGATTTTAAAATCTTGAATATAGCCTTCTTCCTTCAGCACGTTGGCAATTGCCACTTTCAGCTTGGAGGAAGGCATAGAGACCGCAACTTTGTTCGCGGCCTGACCGTTACGGATACGGGTCAGCATATCCGCGATCGGATCTTGCATGCTCATCTGTGTTACTCCCGTGATTCAAATGGTGACAATTACCAGCTAGCCTTTTTCAGACCCGGGATTTCACCGCGCATAGCGGCTTCACGGACCTTGATACGGCTCAACCCAAACTTCCGCAGGAAACCGTGCGGACGACCTGTCTGACGGCAGCGGTTACGCTGACGTGAAGGGCTGGAATCACGCGGCAGACTCTGCAGCTTGAGAACGGCGTTCCAACGGTCTTCGTCGGATGCGTTCACATCAGAAATGATCGCTTTCAGTTCAGCGCGTTTTGCGAAGAACTTGTCTGCTAATTTCACACGCTTAACTTCGCGTGCTTTCATAGATTGCTTAGCCATTAAGTAACCCTACCTTACTTGCGGAACGGGAAGTCAAAGGCAGCCAGCAGAGCACGGCCTTCATCATCAGATTTCGCAGTAGTGGTAATGGTGATATCCAAACCACGAACGCGATCGACTTTGTCGTAGTCGATTTCTGGGAAGATGATCTGCTCACGAACGCCCATGCTGTAGTTACCACGACCGTCGAAAGACTTCGCGGACAGACCACGGAAGTCACGGATACGCGGTACAGCAATAGTGATCAGACGCTCAAAGAACTCCCACATGCGCTCGCCACGCAGAGTTACTTTACAGCCGATCGGATAGCCCTGACGGATTTTGAAGCCTGCAACTGATTTGCGTGCTTTGGTGATCAGCGGTTTTTGACCGGAGATTGCTGCCAGGTCAGCTGCTGCGTTATCCAGCAGTTTCTTGTCAGCGATCGCTTCACCAACACCCATGTTCAGGGTGATCTTCTCGACCCGAGGGACTTGCATGACAGAATTGTAGCCAAACTCTGTCATGAGTTTCTGGACTACTTCGTCTTTGTAGTAATCATGCAGTTTCGCCATCGTACTACTCCAAATTACTTGATAGTTTCGCTGTTAGACTTGAAGAAACGGACTTTTTTACCGTCTTCGAATCTAAAGCCTACACGGTCAGCCTTGCCGGTTGCCGCATTGAAGATTGCAACGTTAGAAACCTGAATAGCAGCTTCTTTTTCAACGATGCCGCCTGGTTGGTTCAGAGCCGGAACCGGCTTCTGGTGTTTCTTAACCAGGTTGATACCTTCAACGATGACCTTACCAGAAGTCAGGACATTCTTTACTTTACCGCGTTTACCTTTGTCTTTACCGGTAAGCACGATAACTTCGTCGTTACGACGGATTTTCGCTGCCATTGTTCGCTCCTTAGAGTACTTCTGGTGCCAGAGAGATAATTTTCATGAACTTTTCAGTACGAAGTTCACGAGTTACCGGCCCAAAAATACGCGTTCCGATAGGCTGCTCGCTGTTATTGTTCAGAATAACGCATGCATTACCATCGAAGCGAATGACAGAACCGTCCGGGCGACGAACACCCTTCCTGGTGCGCACCACTACCGCTTTCAGGACATCACCTTTTTTCACCTTGCCACGCGGAATTGCTTCCTTGATGGTCACTTTGATGATATCGCCGACGCCTGCGTAGCGACGGTGCGAGCCACCCAGAACCTTGATACACATTACGCGACGTGCACCGGAGTTGTCGGCGACGTTCAGCATAGTCTGTTCTTGGATCATTTTAGTGCTCCGCTAATGTCAACTACTACTTCGGGACCCAAACCTCAGGTCGTTAAAAAGCCCCATAATTGAGGGCGCGGCATTATAACACCGGTTCTCGCAGATGGGTAGAAAAAATGAACGGCTCCATAGAGCCGTTCATTTTGTTTTTAGAGGAAGCGGATTCTATTACAGAATCGCTTTCTCTACAACGCGAACCAGAGTCCAGGACTTAGTCTTGGACAGTGGACGGGTTTCGCGGATTTCAACCACGTCACCAATTCCACACTCGTTGTTCTCGTCATGGATGTGCAGCTTAGTCGTACGCTTAATGAATTTACCGTAGATCGGGTGCTTCACGAAACGCTCGATAGCAACAACAGCAGATTTCTGCATTTTGTCACTAACAACACGACCCTGCAGAGTACGGATTTTATCGGTCATTACGCCGCCTTCTCAGTCAGTAAAGTCTTAACGCGTGCAACATCACGGCGAACTTGCTTCAGCAGATGGGTCTGCTGCAGCTGGCCAGATGCTGCCTGCATGCGCAGGTTAAACTGCTCGCGCAGGAGGTTAAGCAGCTCAGTGTTCAGCTCTTCAACGCTTTTTTCACGCAGCTCAGTTGCTTTCATTACATCACCGTCTTAGTTACAAAGGTGGTTTTGATAGGCAGTTTTGCTGCTGCCAGCTTGAATGCTTCACGGGCCAGCTCTTCCGGTACACCGTCCATTTCATACAGGACTTTACCAGGCTGGATCAGGGCAACCCAATACTCCACGTTACCCTTACCTTTACCCATACGCACTTCCAGCGGCTTCTCGGTGATTGGTTTGTCCGGGAATACACGGATCCAAATCTTACCTTGACGCTTAACTGCACGGGTCATAGCACGACGTGCTGCTTCGATCTGACGAGCAGTCAGACGACCACGGCCAACAGCTTTCAGACCGAAAGTACCGAAGCTAACATCCGTACCCTGCGCCAGACCGCGGTTACGGCCTTTGTGCACTTTACGGAATTTCGTACGCTTTGGTTGTAACATCAGCGACTCTCCTTACTTACGGCCTTTACGCTGCTGCTTTTTAGGTTGAGCAGCCGGTTCCGGTTGTTCAACAGCAGCCATACCACCCAGGATCTCACCTTTGAAGATCCATACCTTAACGCCGATTACACCATAAGTGGTGTGCGCTTCAGAGGTGTTGTAGTCAATGTCAGCACGCAGAGTGTGCAGCGGTACACGACCTTCACGGTACCATTCGGTACGTGCGATCTCAGCACCGCCCAGACGGCCGCTAACTTCAACTTTGATACCTTTAGCGCCCAGACGCATTGCGTTCTGTACAGCACGCTTCATCGCACGACGGAACATCACACGACGCTCCAGCTGTGAAGTGATGCTGTCAGCAACCAGTTTTGCGTCCAGTTCCGGTTTACGGACTTCGGCGATATTGATCTGTGCAGGAACGCCAGCGATGTTCGCTACGACCGTGCGCAGTTTTTCAACGTCTTCACCTTTTTTACCGATAACGATACCCGGGCGAGCGGTGTGAATGGTCACACGGATGCTCTTAGCCGGACGCTCGATAACGATGCGAGATACAGACGCTTTTGCCAGTTCTTTGTTCAGGAACTGACGTACTTTAAAGTCGCTGTCCAGGTTGTCAGCGAATTCTTTGGTGTTCGCAAACCAGGTAGAGTTCCATGGTTTTACAATACCCAGGCGAATACCATTAGGATGTACTTTCTGACCCATTGCTAGTCTCCAGAGTCTCAGCGATCGGACACAACCACAGTAATGTGGCTGGTGCGCTTCAGGATGCGATCTGCACGACCTTTAGCACGCGGCATAATGCGCTTCATGCTAGGGCCTTCATCTACGAAAATTTTCGCAACTTTCAGATCGTCGATATCAGCGCCATCGTTGTGTTCGGCGTTAGCAATGGCAGATTCCAGGACTTTCTTAACCAGTACAGCCGCTTTCTTGTTGGTGTAAGTCAGAATATCCAGAGCCTGCGACACTTTCTTACCGCGAATCAGGTCAGCAACAAGGCGAACCTTCTGAGCAGAAGAACGAGCATGGCGATGTTGAGCAATAGTTTCCATCTCTTCCTCCTACTTATTTCTTCTTGGCTTTCTTATCAGCAGCGTGGCCGCGATAAGTACGTGTCGGTGCAAATTCACCCAGCTTGTGGCCGACCATTTCGTCGGAAACAAAGACAGGAACGTGCTGACGACCATTATGGACAGCGATGGTCAAACCGATCATGTTAGGGAAGATCGTTGAACGACGGGACCAAGTGCGCAGGGGCTTCTTGTCACCGCTTTCCACCGCTTTCTCTACCTTCTTCAGCAAGTGCAGGTCAATAAAAGGACCTTTCTTGAGAGAACGTGGCATGGCTTATCCTCTAAAATTATTTGCTACGGCGACGTACGATAAATTTATCAGTACGCTTGTTGCTACGGGTCTTCTTACCTTTGGTCTGAACGCCCCACGGAGTTACCGGGTGCTTACCAAAGTTACGACCTTCACCACCACCGTGCGGGTGATCGACTGGGTTCATCGCAGTACCGCGAACGGTAGGACGAACACCACGCCAACGGGTTGCACCGGCTTTACCCAGAACGCGCAGCATGTGCTCAGCGTTACCGACTTCGCCCAGGGTTGCGCGGCAGTCAGCTTCGACTTTACGCATTTCGCCTGAACGCAGACGCAGGGTAACGTAGGAACCTTCACGCGCAACGATCTGCACGTAAGCACCAGCAGAACGGGCAATCTGACCGCCTTTACCTGGTTTCATTTCTACGTTATGCACGGTTGAACCAACCGGGATGTTACGCATCGGCAGGGTGTTACCTGCTTTGATCGCAGCATCAACGCCAGACTGAATCTGGTCGCCAGCTTTCAGGCCCTTAGGGGCCAGGATGTAACGGCGCTCGCCATCTTTGTACAGAACCAGTGCGATGTTCGCAGAACGGTTCGGATCGTACTCAAGACGCTCAACAACTGCCGGGATACCATCTTTGTTGCGTTTGAAGTCAACAATACGGTAAGCCTGCTTGTGACCACCACCGATATGACGGGTAGTGATACGACCATTGTTGTTACGACCACCGGATTTGCTGTTTTTTTCAACCAGCGCGGCAAAAGGCTTGCCTTTGTGCAGCTCAGGGTTCACCACTTTAACAACGTGACGACGACCCGGAGATGTCGGTTTACATTTAACAACTGCCATTGTCTTTCTCCTCCGACTTACTCAGCGCCGCCGACGAAGTCCAGGTTCTGGCCTTCTTTCAGGGTGACGTAAGCTTTTTTCCAGTCGCTACGACGACCGATACGCTGTCCGTGACGCTTAACTTTACCCTTAACAACCAGGGTGTTTACGTCTTTCACTTCTACTTCGAACAGTTTCTCAACAGCAGCAACGATCTCTGCTTTGGTCGCGTCTTTGGCAACTTTGAGAACGATGGTATTGGTTTTTTCCATCGCGGTTGATGCTTTTTCAGATACGTGCGGCGCGCGCAGTACTTTCAGCAGACGTTCTTCACGGATCATGCCAGCATCTCCTCAACTTGCTTAACTGCTTCTGCAGTCATAACGACTTTGTCGAAGGCGATCAGGCTAACTGGGTCGATACCCGCTGCATCACGCACGTCAACCTTGTACAGGTTACGCGCAGCCAGGAACAGATTCTCATCCAGTTCACCGGTGATGATCAGCACGTCTTCCAGCGCCATGTCTTTCAGTTTCTGTACCAGCAGCTTAGTTTTAGGCGCTTCAACAGAGAACGACTCGACAACGATCAGACGGTCCTGACGTACCAGCTCGGACAGGATGCTTTTCAGCGCGCCGCGGTACATCTTTTTGTTAACTTTTTGACTGTGGTCCTGTGGACGCGCAGCGAAGGTCACGCCACCTGAACGCCAGATCGGGCTCTTGATAGAACCTGAACGCGCACGGCCGGTGCCTTTCTGACGCCATGGCTTTTTGCCTGAACCAGTTACTTCAGCACGAGTTTTCTGCGCGCGAGTACCCTGACGAGCACCTGCAGCGTAAGCAACAACAACCTGGTGAACCAGCGCTTCGTTGAAATCACGACCGAAGGTAGTTTCGGAAACAGTCAGCGCGCTCTGCGCGTCTTTCAGTACTAATTCCATTGCTATCCCCTTACGCCTTCACAGCTGGTTTAACAATCAGGTCGCTGCCGGTTGCACCCGGGACAGCACCTTTGACCAGCAGCAGGTTGCGCTCAGCGTCAACACGTACTACTTCCAGGCTCTGAACGGTTACGCGCTCATTACCCAGCTGACCAGCCATTTTCTTGCCTTTGAACACTTTGCCCGGAGTCTGGTTCTGACCGATAGAACCCGGAACGCGGTGAGACAAGGAGTTACCGTGTGTAGCGTCCTGGGTACGGAAGTTCCAGCGCTTAACGGTACCAGCGAAACCTTTACCTTTAGAGGTACCGGTAACGTCTACTTTTTTAACGTCAGCGAAAATTTCAACACTGATGCTCTGGCCAACAGAGTATTCTTCACCTTCGGTGCGGAATTCCCACAGACCACGGCCAGCTTCAACGCCAGCTTTAGCAAAATGACCTGCTTCCGGCTTACCAACACGGTTTGCTTTTTTCGCACCGGTGGTAACCTGGATCGCCTGGTAACCATCGTTTTCCAGACCTTTGACCTGGGTAACGCGGTTTGCTTCAACTTCGATTACGGTTACTGGGATTGAAACGCCTTCTTCAGTGAAGATGCGCGTCATGCCCACTTTTTTACCGACTAAACCAATCATTGTATCAACCTCTCAATCGCTCGATGACCTGATTAACCCAGGCTGATCTGCACGTCAACACCGGCAGCCAGATCCAGACGCATCAGAGCATCAACGGTTTTTTCAGTTGGCTCAACGATGTCTACCAGACGCTTGTGAGTGCGGATTTCGTACTGATCACGCGCATCTTTGTTAACGTGCGGAGAGATCAGAACGGTGAAGCGCTCTTTGCGAGTCGGCAGCGGGATCGGACCACGTACCTGCGCACCAGTGCGCTTGGCAGTCTCGACGATTTCCGCGGTTGATTGATCGATCAGGCGATGATCAAACGCTTTAAGACGGATACGGATTCTTTGGTTCGACATGAGACCAAGGCTCCAAACATTTTATAAACGAAAAAAATTACTACCCGCACCCATTACGATTGATGGGGGAGTGTAATCGTTCAGCATATAACTCCCCAATCGGGAGTATTGTCAGGCGATACACTAATCGCTATCGCCTGCGATTCTGCTCGAATCGCGCCACACCAATATCGGCAGGCCCGCGCATTATACGCAAATCTGTTCAGGAAGCAACCCATGCTGCGTTTTTAACCGCAAATGCGCGCGCCGGTAAAAAAGCCCGCACGGGGCGGGCTGCAATCAACAGGTGGGACGGCATAGCAAACGCTACTTATCGCCCTCTTCTTTCAGCTGGGCCTGCAGATAGTTTTGCAGACCCAATTTCTGAATCAGGTCGAGCTCAGTTTCCAGCCAGTCGATATGGTGCTCTTCATCTGCCAGAATCTCGATCATCATGTCGCGGCTGACGTAATCATGAACTTTATCGGCGTACGCAATCGCCTCGCGTAAGTCTTTCGCCCCTTCCAGTTCGAGCGTCAGGTCCGACTGCAGCATTTCCGGCACGTCTTCACCAATGCGCAGCCGGCCGAGATCCTGCAGATTAGGAATGCCTTCGAGAAACAAAATGCGTTCGATGTACTTATCCGCATGTTTCATTTCATCAATGGATTCATGGTATTCGACATCGTTGAGGCGTATCAGGCCCCAGTTTTTGAACATGCGCGCATGTAGAAAGTACTGGTTGATTGCAACCAGTTCATTTCCCAGCAATTTATTGAGGTGAGTAATGATTTTGCCGTCGCCCTTCATTTTGCTTCCTCCGCTTGCAGATAAATAGAGCGTAGATGCGGATAAAAAGAAGTCAAAAAAACGCGACAGTTTTTGGGGTTATTCAGGCGAAGCGGATGCGTAGTTACGCTATCTCTTTGTAAAGCGGCACTTTTTGCATTTCATCATCCATAATCTCGCGCGCCACGCGAATACACTTGCCGCACTGCTTGCCGACAGGCACCAGCTGGCGCAGTTGCTGAATCGATTTGGGTTGATAACGGCGGACAACTTCACGCAGGGTTCGGTCGCTTACGGCATTACACAGACAGACGTACATTTACAGCCCACTCCAGTACAATTTCTGATCAAAGTTTAAATGAGAATGGTTTTTATTTCAACGTAGCTTTTGTGTGGGATTAGTGGTGCCGGTCAATGCAAAGCAAAAAAAAAAGAGCACCGAAGTGCTCTTTTTCATGCTGCGGTGGCAACCGGAGTTACCACCGTTATTAACGCAATTAAGCGAGAACTTCAGCAACAACGCCCGCGCCAACGGTACGGCCGCCTTCGCGGATTGCGAAACGCAGACCCTGGTCCATCGCGATTGGGTGGATCAGCTCAACGGTCATTTTGATGTTGTCGCCTGGCATTACCATCTCAACGCCTTCTGGCAGTTCGATGTTGCCGGTCACATCAGTAGTACGGAAGTAGAACTGTGGACGGTAGCCTTTGAAGAACGGAGTATGACGGCCGCCTTCGTCTTTAGACAGTACGTACACTTCTGATACAAACTTGGTGTGTGGCTTGATGGTGCCTGGCTTAGCCAGAACCTGACCACGCTGGATCTCTTCACGCTTGATACCGCGCAGCAGAACACCACAGTTCTCGCCTGCCTGACCCTGGTCCAGCAGTTTGCGGAACATTTCAACACCGGTAC
>NZ_VOQX01000066.1:0-25759 GCF_016643525.1 Pantoea sp. Morm
CAAGCTGACGCGCCTGGATGATGACTGGGTTAACGTTAACCGTCAGGCGCGTGTGATGCCGCTCTCGCTGGAGAACGGTGAGCTGCACTACGATGGCCTGACGCTGCGTAAAGTGGAACGCCCAACCGTCGAGTGCCAGCAGGCGCTGGACGAAGTGGCAAAGCGCCCTGGCGATGCGGTGATTCAGGATATTGAGCCGCA
Source organism: Pantoea sp. Morm (assembly GCF_016643525.1). NCBI lineage: Bacteria > Pseudomonadati > Pseudomonadota > Gammaproteobacteria > Enterobacterales > Erwiniaceae > Pantoea > Pantoea sp. Morm. The sequence continues at coordinate 202 of NZ_VOQX01000066.1, forward strand.
GATTCTCAGGCCGGTCTCGGCAGAGAAATAAGGGACAGAGCTGAAATGCTTTTCTTCCTCTCCCGACTGCGGGAGAGGACATTTCATCAGGCTGGAACGGTTATCGCTTCTGCAATAAATAGCTGTTTTCAAAGCCGGGCAAACTGCCAATCACATCGAACCCATTAAAATAGCCACCCGCGCGTAATAAATCCACAGCAGGACCGACCTGCGGTGAATACTGGTGATCGCGATAATCGTCAAAGACGATAAAGCCGCCTTGCACCAGGGTGGGCGAATATAACAGGAAATCGAGCAATACATGGCGGCCTTCGTGTCCGCCGTCAATATGCAGTAATACGGTACGCGGATTAAGGGCCTGCACCCGCTCAATACTTAATTCAGAGTAGCCACGGATGAGATTAACCTGGGGAAACAGCTTTTCGTGATAAAAGCGCAGCTCACTTTCCTGATTTGCCAGCTCCATGGGATCGATGCTGATAATGCGACGTTTATGCTGGCAAATTTCATTCATGAAAGCCGTCGATTTCCCTTTCCACACGCCGATTTCAATGATGTCACCCGCCACATTATTATGCTCGAGTAACCAGCAAAGATAACCCAGGCATTTTACATGGCTATGGAAAGAGAGTTCACGGCGCGCCATGGCCAGCTCTGCCGGTAATTCTGCCTGCGCCTGTGCCAGAGCATCACCGACCTTATCCCAGGTGTCATCGATGAGCTGCTGTATTTCAGGCTCCTGAAAAAAAACTTTTAAATCCGCGATATCGAGCATGTCGTTGCCTTATAAAGAGAGAATACAGCCGGCAAGGCTGAAAAGGTCTGCGTTAAATGTGCCACAGTTGCCATCATTCAAGGCGGTAATAAGGCTCAGTTTAAGGGGGTAATTAAACGCTTAGCATGGCGGGGGCGGTAAGAATCCAGGGAGAACAGCGTCTCCCTGACAGAGAGGATTATAAATCGCTGGGGTAAAGCACCTGACTGGAAAAACGACCATACGCGTTGGTGACTTTCTGTTGCTGCGTGGTTTGCTGGACCAGCGAACGCAGTTCTTCCATGCGGGTCGCCATCAACTGCTTAATCTCAAGCTCATTGTCCATCACCTGCTTCAGCATGGGCCGTAACTGGACACGCAGCGCAGCAGGCAGGGCGGAGGTATCACGGTCGTGCGCTACGTGCTTAACGCTGCTCACGTAAGCTGCCTCACTGGACACTAAATCATCCCAGTGCCCCTGGCGCGCCTGTTTCAACATCTGATTACTCAGGCTGAGCAAACGCTGATACCCCTGCAGCAGGTCGTTATCTGAAGTCATGGTTACGCTTCCTGAACGGCGTGAGGACCAATTTGTTTCCACGCGTCGGCAATGTTGCTCAGCAAGCGCTCGACTTCCGCAATCGCTGCCGGATCGTTGTGCAGGTTGGCTTCCAGCAGACGGCGGGTCATGTACTCGTAAAGATTATCCAGATTGGCAGAAATCTCTCCACCGGCTTCATGGTTCAGCCCGGCGCGTAAGCCATTAGTAATGATATTAATGGCTTTCGACAGCGCCTGGCCTTTACCGGGAATGTCGCCCTGATCCATCAGAATGGTGGCTTTCTTCATGGCGCTGAGCGCGCCATCAAACAGTAAAACCACCAGCTGATGTGGGCTGGCGCTTAACACGGCACTTTCCAGACCGACCTGTGCGTAGGCCTGCGTTCCCGATTTAGCGTACATATTTAACTCCTGTTAACTGCTCATGTTCGCGAACTGCTGCGTCAGATAGTTCTGGGTCTGGGTCATGGATGAGACCAGCGTATTCAGGTTCGTGAACTGTGTCTTGTAGCGCGCCATAGTGGCGGTAATCTGTGCGTTTACCCGATCGTAATCGTCAGACAGTTTTTTCAGCGTTTTATTGATGCCATCAGTGGCGTTCTGTACAGAGCCATTGCTGCCTAAAATCTGATCCAGATAGTTACTGGTTTGCGTCGCAAAGCCGGTGGTTTTGCCGTCACCGGACAGGAAACTGACCACATCCGCCGATTTTTCATCCAGCGCTTTGTTCAGCTTGGTGCTGTCGACGGTCAGCTTGCCATTCACGTCCTGGGTAATACCGATTTGTGACAGCAGGGAAATACTGCCGCCGCTTTGGGCACTGGTGGACAGCTTGGAGCGCAGGCTGGTCTGGATGTTACGCAGCGTGCCATCACCTAACAGATCGCCATTGCTGGAGTCCTGCGAGGTACTGCCCTGATCCACGGCAGTGTATTTGGTCTGGTTACTGATGGTGGTCTGCAGCGAGTTGTACGCGTCAACGTAAGCCTGCACCGCGGCGATCATCGGCGCATTATCCTTGGTGACGGATAAGGTTTCCGGGCTGCCGGTGTTGGTTTTGGTCAGATTCAGCGTGACGCCTTCCGGCGCATCAGTAATGGTGTTGCTGCTGCGGGTGATGGCGACGCCGTTGATGCTCAGTTTGGCGTCGGCAGCGGTTACCTGCTCCGTCATACCATTGCTGCTGCCACCTTTGGTAAAACCAATATACTGCGCCAGGGCGCTGTCATCGGTAGAAACCGTCATCTCGTTGGTGGTGCCGGTATCACGCGAGGTCAGGGCCAGATAATAGGTATTGTCATCGGATTTGATGATACTGGCGGTAACGCTGCCCTGCTGTTTGTTAATCGCATCTTTAATGTCCGTCAGGCTGGTTTGATCTTTGCTCAGCGTGATGGTCATTGGGTCTTTCTGACCCGGTTGCGTAATGGTGATGGTGCGCGAGGCGAGGCTGGAATCGCCTAAATCGCCATCTTTACTGGTCGCGCTTTTCGACAGCAGCGACTGCGCTTTAGCCAGTTGGGTGACTTCAACCGAAAAGTTACCGGCCGCCGCATCATTGGCCAGCGTGGCGGTGAACGCGGTATTGGTGCTACTGACTTTTGTTGAGGCAATTGCAGACGTGTCTTTGAGCGCAGCGGCAGCTGTCTGGACTTTCGCCAGTGCCGTTTGCACGACGCCCCATGCTGTCAGCTTGGCTTTATAAGAGGTTTGCTGATTTGTAATTGGCGTCAGGTTGGCTTTTTCTGCCGTTTCAAGCTGGTCATACAGATCGCTCAAACCCAGGCTATTACCAGCATTGAGGTTACTTACACTTGCCATGTTGTAATCCTTTATAGGTGGATAATCACTGAGGAGGGTATCGGCAGTGAGCGGAAAAATATTAGACAAAATATAAAAAAACAATGAGGCAAATAAAGAAGGGATAAGGGCCTGTTTTCGGGGTTTAAAAAAATAGCTAAGGTTTTCTCAGGCACCGACGATAACCAAAGCAAGCTGAATGGCCTCGGGCCAAAAGCCCGATAGAATCTCAACTCATTGACTCAAGGAATTTATCATGGCCGTTATCAATACCAACACATTGTCGCTGACCACGCAAAACAACCTGTCCAAGTCACAGGCTTCTCTGGGTACCGCTATTGAGCGTCTCTCTTCTGGTCTGCGTATTAACAGCGCCAAAGATGATGCTGCAGGTCAGGCGATTGCTAACCGCTTCACCTCCAACATCAACGGCCTGACCGTTGCTGCCCGTAACGCCAACGACGGTATCTCACTGGCTCAGACCGCTGAAGGCGCGCTGTCCGAGATCAACAACAACCTGCAGCGTGTGCGTGACCTGACCGTGCAGGCGCAGAACAGCTCCAACTCGGCTTCAGACATCGACTCCATCCAGGCTGAAGTTAACCAGCGTATGGAAGAGATCAACCGCGTAACGTCGCAGACCGACTTCAACGGCATCAAAGTGCTGAACACCGGTTCCGGCTCAACCGACTACAGCTTCCAGGTGGGTTCAAAAGACGGCGAAACCATCGCTATCACCATCAGCGCCAGCGATGGTTACAACCTGGCGAAAGCCGGCACCAGCGGTACCGATCTGAACACCCGTGCAATGGCTTCCGGCGATACCGTTAACGGTACCACGCGTTCAACTGAAGCTGTTGGCTTTGACGTACTCAAAGGTAAAGTGACCGGTGGTGCATCTGGTGCAGCTTCTGGTACCACGCCACTGGCAGACATCGATGCGGCCATCAAATCTGTTGACTCACAGCGCAGCCTGCTGGGTGCCTCACAGAACCGCTTTGAGTCCACCATCACCAACCTGAACAACACCGTGAACAACCTGTCAGCTGCGCGCAGCCGTATTCAGGATTCTGACTACGCGACAGAAGTGTCGAACATGTCGCGCGCGCAGATCCTGCAGCAGGCAGGTTCTTCGGTGCTGGCGCAGGCCAACCAGGTGCCACAGACCATGCTGTCTCTGCTGCGTTAATCCTTTCTTACGCAGATCAGGCCCCCAACTGGGGGCCTTTTTTATGGGCGGGATTAACCGCTTTTTTACTGGATAATGGCGCGATTGTTTCCGGGCGCGCCGCGTATTCTGAGCTGAAAGAGACGTCACACAGACGTGAGTTATCGCCGAGGCTGAGGATACAACCGACAATGAACGCGAACGCACTGGTAAGCATAATCATCCCTGCTTATAAAGCCACCTGGTTTGAACTGGCGCTGAAAAGTGCATTAGCACAGGATTACCCTCATTGTGAAATCATCATTGGCGATGATTGTCCTGATGCAAAAATCGAGGATATTGCCAGTGCGTATCAGGTAAACAGTAAATTTCCCATCTATTACCAGCATCATCATCCCGCATTAGGCGAAATCGCTAACCTCAGTCAGGCAATACGTCGCGCCAAAGGCGAATACGTAAAATTCCTTTATGATGATGATGTGCTTCTGCCGCAGGCCGTCTCGCAATTAGTCGCGGCGCTGTCGCAGGTGCCGCAAGCGGTGATGGCGACAGCCAGACGTAATCGCATTGATTCCGTCGGTAAGCTGATGGCAGACGAGATTTACAGCGTATCGCCGGTATTAGAAGACACGATTTTTCATGGTCAGGATATGGCCCGCTGGCAGGCTGATTTCCTGAACAACTTTATCGGTGAACCCAGTGCCGTTTTAGTGCGCAGCGCGGCGCTGCGCAAGCTGGTGGCGGAGCCGCGCGAGCTGCATGCGTTGATCGATGAAGGGTTGCCGTTCATTGCCGATCTGGTGATTTACCTGCGCTTGTTACGTCATGGTCATCTGGTCTATTTACCGCAGGTGCTGGCGCAGATTCGTATCTCGCGTGAGCAAACCAGTCAGGAAGCGCGCCTCGATGGCAATATAGCCAGTCAGTCTCACCAGCGCTTTCCGGAAGAGATCAAAAAACTGGGCTGGTATGATGAGCAACTGCCGCAGGGCTGGATTCGTCACGCCACGCTGCGCAGCCAGCAGGACTTCCAGCCGTTTGACCTGACAACGGCGCTGCAGAATGCGCGGGTAGAGAGCCATTTTGCCGAGTGGTTCCGCCAACGCACGCTGCGGCCCATCGAACAACAGCTGATTGCACTGCATCTTGCCAGTCAGCCGGTCGCACGTATTGCCGTGGTGATTGATGTGCGCGATGCGACTGAGACCGAGTGGCTGCTGACACAGGCCAGTCTGGATGTCGCCGTGGCCGGTCTGAGCCTGCAACCGGTGGTGCTGGCGGCACCGTATCAATCGTTTATTCCTGCCTCTGTGCAGCGTATTGATGTGCGCGACAATCAGGTAGTCGCTGCGCTCAACACGCTGACCAAAGAGGGACATTTCGACTGGCTGATAGTATTACGGGCCGGCAGTCAACTGTATACCTCAGGTTTGCAGGCGCTGGGAACGGTGCTGCCGGAGGTCGGTCATTGCCAGTTGATTTATGCCGATGAGGTGTATCCGGTCAATGGCCGTCCGGTTGGCGCATCCTTCCGCCCTGACTTTAACCTTGACCTGCTACTCAGTACTCCATCGAGAATGGCCTGCCACTGGCTGTTCCGCCGCGAATTTTTGCAACAGACAGGCGGGTTTGCCACGCACTGGCCGGGCTGTTTTGAACTGGACGTGATTCTGCGCACCATCGAAAGCCAGCCTTTTAATGTGATTGGGCATCTGGCTGAGCCGTTAGTGCAAACCGTCTCATTACGACAGCCGGTGGATGAAGAGCGCGCCCTCATCCGCACCCACCTGCAGCACCGCGGCTACGCACAGGCCGATGTCAGCCTGAGCCCACATAATGTTTATCAGCTGCATTATGGTCACCCGCAGTCGGCCCCGGTTTCCATCATCGTTCTGGTGAGTAATCACCTCCCGAACCTGGTGAGTTGCGTCACCTCGCTGATGGAAAAAACCGCCTCACAGAATTATGAATTGCTCCTGGTTTCTGCTCAGGGCGGAAGTGCCGCCCAGGACGAATGGCTGCGCGGTATCGCTGAGATCGACCCGGCACGCATTCGCACATTGCAGATTGAGGGCGGTTTTCATCGCGCCAGAATGGTCAATGCCGCCGCCGCTGTGGCCAGAGGCGATTACCTGCTGCTGCTGAGTAGCGATTTGGCCATGCTTGATAACAGCTGGCTGGAAAACCTGCTTAACCATGCACAACGTCCGGAAGTCGCTATTGTTGGCGCCCGGCAAATCTACGCAAATGGTCAGGTACGGCACGCCGGTTATGTGCTGGGGATTAACGGCCTGGTAGGTGAGCCGTTCTATGGTGAGAGCCATGAAACCGCGGGACACATGGCGCGTTTGCAAGCCGACCAGAACTACAGCGCGGTGTCAGGCGATCTGATGATGGTGCGTACCGAGGTGTTTCGCGCCGTTGAGGGTCTGGATGAGACGCTGCAGCATTTCGACGATGTCGACTTCTGTCTGCGCGTGCGCGAAGCCGGGTTGATGACGGTCTGGACACCGTACGTGCGTATGCTGCGGCAGGTTAATCCTGAACTGACGGTCGACACGCAGAGTCGAAGCCAGGAGGAAGATCGTCAGCTGCAGAAATGGCAGGCCATCGTGACCCAGGATCCGGCGTATAACCCCAACCTGACGCTCAATAACATCAACTTTAGCGTGTCCTCCGACAGCGAACTGACATGGCGTCCGCTTTCGTGGCGGCCATTGCCGGTGGTTATGCCTTTCATGGCTGATTTTGCCGGTTGTGGTTACTATCGCATCATCAAGCCCTATGAGGCGATGCGTGATGCCGGCCTGGTGGATGGCAAACTCTCCTCCACGCTGATTAATGTTGCCGAGCTCAATCGCTTCGCGCCCGATAGCCTGATTTTCCAGCGCCGGATTGACGCGGAGTTTCATGAATGGCTGGAGAAAGTCAGTAAGCATACGCAGGCGTTTAAAATTTACGAGCTCGACGACTACCTGCCGAATATTCCGCTCAAAAACCATCATCGCTCACAGTTTGGCAACGATGTTAAAAAACTGATGCGGCGCAGCCTGAGTTATATGGATCGCTTTGTCGTATCCACCGAACCCTTAGCCGAAGCGTTCGCGGATATGCACCACGATATTGTGGTGTGTAAAAACCGTCTTTCGCATGACTGGTGGGGCAAGCTGCAGTCGCTGCGCAATCAGGGGAAAAAACCACGCGTTGGCTGGGCCGGGGGCTCCAGTCATACCGGCGATCTGGAAATGATTGTCGATGTGGTGCGCCATTTTGCTAATGACGTGGAATGGGTGTTTTTTGGCATGTGCCCGCCAAAGCTGCGGCCTTTTATTCATGAATATCACCACGGCGTAGAAATTGAGCGTTATCCGGCCAAACTGGCTTCGCTTAATCTCGACCTCGCGTTAGCGCCTGTCGAAGATAACTTTTTCAACACCTGTAAAAGTAATCTGCGCCTGATGGAATATGGTGCCTGCGGCATTCCGGTGATTTGCAGTGATGTGGCGTGTTATCGCGGTGATTTAACCGTTACGCGCGTGAAGAACCGCCACAAAGACTGGGTGGACGCCATCAATATGCATCTGCTGGACCCCGCGGCGAGTGCCCAAATGGGCGCCAGGCTGCAACAGGAAATTCGCCAGGACTGGATGCTGGAAGGCGAGAACCTGCAAAGCTGGTCACAAGCCTGGACGCTGAAGCGTTAATTTTTGACCTGCTGCACTGCAGCAGGTCAATGCAGTTTCAATCTGGATAACACCACACTCTGCGGTCATTCACCGCCTCATCGCTGGCTGAGGCGGAAACCTGTTCTGCAGGGAATGACCCGGCTGATAACTTTCAAGGGTGGGTTGGTGTGAAAAGGCACTCTGCTGAGGTGAAAGATTATGAATAATAAACCTGTGTATGTAACCAGCCCGCTTATGCCACCGCTGGAAGAGTTCATGCCTTACCTTGAACAGATCTGGCAGAATAAAGTTCTGACCAACGGCGGGCCCTTCCATCAGCAACTTGAACAGGAGCTGGCACGCTATTTAGGTGTTGAGCATCTCTGCTTATTTACCAATGGCACGCTGGCGTTGCTGACGGCGCTGCAGGCGCTGCGTATTACCGGTGAAGTCATCACCACACCTTATTCTTTTGTCGCCACCTCGCATTCTCTGTTGTGGAATGGGTTAACCCCGGTGTTTGTCGATATCGACCCGGTAAGCTGTAATATCGATGCCTCCAAAATAGAGCAGGCCATTACACCGAGAACCACAGCCATTATGCCGGTCCACTGCTACGGCAATCCGTGCGACGTGGAGAATATTCAGCGCATCGCTGACCTGTACGGGCTGAAAGTCATTTACGATGCTGCTCACGCCTTTGGCGTCCGTAAAAACGGCAACAGCATATTGAATTATGGTGACTTGTCGATTTTAAGTTTTCACGCAACGAAGGTTTTCAATACCATTGAAGGTGGCGCAATTATTTGCCCGGATGCTAAAACCAAAAAGCGCATCGATTACCTGAAGAATTTTGGTTTTGCAGATGAAACCACCATTGTGGCGACCGGCATTAACGGCAAGATGAACGAGGTGCAATCGGCCTTTGGCCTGCTGCAGTTAAAGCACATCGACCAGGCATTAGCGGAGCGGGCGCGTATTCAGGCACACTATTATGATTTGCTCGCGGAAATCGATGGCATTACGCTGCCGCATATTCCGGCTGATGTTGAATGGAACTACTCTTATCTGCCGGTGATGGTAACGGAAGATTTTCCGCTGAGTCGTGATGAGCTTTATGCTCATCTGCGTGAGCACAACATTATTGCCCGTCGTTATTTCTATCCGCTGATCACCAGTTTCCCGATGTATCGTGGATTACCTAGCGCTGATGAAGCGGCCTTACCGATTGCACAACAAATGTCTCAGCGCGTGTTATGTTTGCCGGTCTATCCTGGCTTAGCATTGGCCGAAGTTGACAATATTGTGCAAATCATTCACCGCCTGGCTGAGCAAAAGCTAACAAGCCGCGCGTTACCTCTGGTGGGATAATAACAAGGCGTCTGAGACGCCTTGTTTTATATTTATTGCAGGGCGGTGATATCAGGAACGGGCTGAACGGTGGCTGAATCACCGGCTAAGCAGGCGGATTGCACGCGATTTTGCCAGTCCGATGCCTCAACCCCCAGCGCCGCTATCCGCGCGGTATTCATTACGCTGTTGACCGGCCTTGCGGCAGCCATCGGATATTGCGCGCTGCCAATCCCTTTCACCAGCACATCCCGCTGCGCGGCCACAAAAATCGCCTGGGCGAATTCGCACCAGCTGACCGCCACATCGCCACAGTAGTGATAAACGCCGGCGGTTTCCGCGCGGGATGCCAGGGTGATAATCGCCTGTGCCAGATCGCCGGCATAGGTCGGGCAGCCGGACTGATCGTTCACCACGCTGATTTCGCTGCGGGTTTCTGCCAGCCGCAGCATGGTTTTGACAAAGTTTGCACCGTACTCACTGAACACCCATGAGGTGCGAATCACTACGGCGTCCGGCAGCACGGAGAATACACGTTTCTCACCCTCCCATTTGCTCAGTCCGTAGAAATTAATCGGGCAGGGCAGATCGCTTTCGGTATAAGGCGTTTTTTTACTGCCATCAAACACATAATCGGTGGAGAGATGAATCAAGCGGGTGCCCTGCTGGTGAGCGGCGATGGCGAGATTTTCCGGGCCGATGGCGTTGACCTTCATGGCGCGGATACGGTCGGTTTCTGCCTTATCGACCGCGGTATACGCGGCGGCATTGATGATCACATCGGGACGGAATTTCTTCACCACCCGTTCCACCGCCGGGCGGTCGGTAATATCTAACTCGGCAGAGCCACAGGCCAGCAGCACCCACTCTGCCGGCACCCGATCCAGTAAACAACGGCCAAGCTGGCCATAAGCACCGGTTAACAAAACGCGCATTGCACTAACTCCTGCAGGGAGAGTCCTTGTTGATCTTTTACCGATAGCAGAGGCGTCGCTACCGGCCATTGCACCGCAATTTCAGCGTCATTCCACATCAGGCAGGCTTCATCCTGTGGGTTGTAGTAATCAGTACATTTGTATTCGAAGTCAGCGACCTCGGAGAGCACCACAAAACCATGTGCCAGACCCGGTGGGATCCACAGCTGGGTTTTGTTCTCTTCAGACAGCTCCAGCCCGGTCCATTGGCCAAAGGTGGGCGAATCCGCACGGATATCGACGGCAACGTCAAACACCGCGCCGCGTACCACGCGCACCAGTTTGCCTTGCGGCTGGGTTTTCTGAAAATGCAGCCCGCGCAGCACGTTACGCGCCGAACGGGAGTAGTTGTCCTGCACAAAATCCAGGTCGATATCCAGCAGTTGCTGATAACGCCGCTTCTCAAAGGTTTCGAGGAAGAAGCCGCGGGCATCGCCAAACACTTTAGGCTGGATAATTTTTACATCAGCAATTTTCGTGGTGATGACCTCCATCTCACTCCTCCACTAGCATCTTCAGATAGTGACCATACTGCGTTTTGCCGAGATAGGCGGCGCGCTTTAGCAGCGATTCGCTGCCGATCCAGCGCTTGCGCCAGGCGATCTCTTCCAGACAGGCAATTTTGAAGCCCTGGCGCTTTTCAATGGTATGAATGAAGTGTGACGCTTCGAGTAAGCTCTCGTGGGTACCGGTGTCGAGCCAGGCAAAGCCACGTCCCAGCACTTCGACGTTAAGCAACCCATCGTCGAGATACATCTGATTGAGGGTGGTAATTTCCAGTTCGCCGCGGTGAGAAGGGCGAACTTCCCGCGCCATGGCGCAGACGTTTTTATCGTAAAAATAGAGGCCGGTGACGGCATAGTTCGATTTTGGCTGTAGCGGTTTTTCTTCAATGGACAGCGCGCGGAACTGCTTATCAAATTCCACCACGCCGAAGCGCTCAGGGTCCATCACCTGGTAGCCAAATACCGTAGCACCCTGCGGTCGCGCGACCACATCTTCGAGCTTTTTACCAAAGCTTTGACCAAAGAAAATGTTATCGCCCAGCACTAATGCGCAGCGCTCACCGGCAATAAAAGACTCACCGATGATAAACGCCTGGGCCAGGCCATCGGGTGATGGCTGCACCGCAAACTGCAGATTGACGCCGAAATGGCTGCCGTCGCCCAGCAAACGCTGGAATCCCGCCAGATCTTCAGCGGTAGTAATCACCAGGATGTCACGAATGCCTGCCAGCATCAGCACCGAAAGTGGATAGTAAATCATCGGTTTGTCATAAACCGGTAACAGCTGCTTCGATACGCCGCAGGTTACAGGATGCAGGCGGGAACCTGTCCCGCCCGCCAGCACTATACCTTTCATCATTGCCTTCCTTATTACGCGTCTCTGCTCTCCACAGAGTCATGCTGTGAGCATACGAGCGCACAGGAATAATTGATGGCGCGAATAACCGATAAAAAAGCGGGCATTGCCGGGGATAAGCGGAAGGAGAGAAAAGCAGCGCGTGGGCATTCCTGCTGAGCTAAATCAAATTGGGCTCTTACGCGGCAGACGATTTCCCCTTGCGCATCATAACCTCAAAAAAGTAACCATCCTGTTACAGCCTGCGTCAGAACTGCCGATAACCCTCTTCAGAATCATTCCAATTTTTACGCTCTATTTTTCCTGTTTCTGGGGTGTCTATGCGCTTCAATTATGACTTGTTACCGGGTGAGCAACTGACCTTCGATGAGATCGCGCTGCGCTATGCGCAGCAGCATCCTGATGAGAAGGAGCTCACCGCCCGCGGGTTGCTCAGCCCGTCAACCAGCTACCGCAACCTGGTGATCCGCGCGCTGTTTGCGCAGGAGGAGCTGAACAGTCCGCTGGAGGATCTGCTGTTTGTTTCCGACGATAACGAGCGCAAAAACTACCTGCGCCGATTCGAGCATTACCTTAAAAATCAGCAGGCGTTTCTCTATTTTCGCCGCAACGACGAAGCGCGTAAAAGCGGACGCTGGAAAGTGATCGGCGAAACCCGGGTGTACGCGATGCTCGATCCCCGCTCGGCGGAGGCGCAAAACCTGCTCAACAGCCGCGGCTTTAAGCTGGTGCTGATGCGCCAGACCGAAGAGGAAGAGTACTGGCAGCTGTTTGATCCGCAGGCGCACCCGTGTTTCCCGCTGTCGCGCAAGATCCAGTTTTTAGTGGTGCTCAGCACACCACAGCAGAAAATGCCCAGCGCGGTAATGCCGGGTACTGAAGTGGGGCGGCGCGTCAAGGCGAAAGTGTTCCAGCGCGCCAGCCAGGCGGAGTTCAGCGCGGCGGTGAAGGCGCGCTATGGTGCCTGCATTATTACCGGCACGCGCTTAACCGAGCGCCACAGCTGGCCGTGGGTGGAAGCCTGCCATATCGACACCCAGGAGAATGAAGAGGGCTTTCTGGCGGATAACAGCGTCGACAACGGCCTGTTCCTGCGCAGCGACCTGCAGCGGCTGTTTATCAACAAAATGATTAGCATTGACGCAGAAACCGGTCAGGTGCTGTTTAATTCCGCGCTGGAATGCGACGAGTCCATTAGCCCTTTTTATCAGGCGCTTGAGGGTAAAACCTGTGCGCTGTGGGACGCCGTCCCGCCTGGCACAAGGCAGCGGCTGCGTAATCTGCGCTGAACCTGCGCACAATGGCGGTGCGATCCACCGCCATCCATAACAAATTTGAAATAACCTCGCTTTTGCCTGCCTATTCTGCCAATCGAAACCGCTACAGAATTGGATAATCATGCCGATAACTTTATTAACGCAGGGTAGTCAACGTGAACGATCTCTATACCGCCGATGGCGTGATGGATAAACATTCGCTCTGGCAGCGCTACGTTCCTCTGGTGCGGCATGAAGCGCTGCGCCTTCAGGTGCGTTTGCCAGCCAGCGTTGAGCTTGACGATCTGCTGCAGGCCGGTGGTATTGGCTTACTGAATGCCGTGGAGCGCTATGACGCGCTGCAGGGCACCGCCTTTACCACCTACGCCGTGCAGCGTATCCGGGGCGCAATGCTGGATGAGCTGCGCAGCCGCGACTGGGCACCACGCAGCGTACGTCGTAATGCGCGCGAGGTGGCCGGCGCTATGCATCAGGTAGAGCAAGCGTTGGGGCGCGCGGCTACCGAGCAGGAAGTGGCTGAGCGGTTGAATGTTTCGCTGGAAGAGTACCGGCAGATTCTGCTGGATACCAATAACAGCCAGCTTTTCTCGTACGACGAGTATCGGGAAGAACACGGCGACAGTGCGGAACTGGTCACGGAGGGGCATGAGGAAGCCAACCCGTTGCATCAGTTAATGGAAGGAAACCTGCGTGAACGCGTGATTGAAGCGATTGAGGCGTTGCCTGAACGCGAAAAATTGGTGCTCACACTGTACTACCAGGAAGAACTGAACCTGAAAGAGATTGGCGCGGTGCTGGAAGTGGGGGAATCCCGCGTCAGCCAGTTGCACAGTCAGGCGATCAAACGCCTGCGGGCCCGTTTGACGGGAGCGCGCTAACAGACTCAGTTCCTGGGGAACCAAAAATAAAAAAACCGGGGACTCAGCAATGGGAGCCAAAGTTAAAGCCAGACCGTTAAGTCGCTACCTTAAAGACTACAAACACAGCCAAAGCAACTGTTCACACTGTGGCAAAGTTTTAGACCGTATGGCGTTAGTGTTCCGCGGCCAGATCATCAATAAAGAGGCCATCGCACGCATGGACCAGATGATTGACGATCAGGTATGGATGAAACTCCAGCCGGAACTGACGGCGCTGTGCCGTTTCTGCAGCGATATTTTTTGTAATACCCATCCGAATTACTTCGATATCATGGCGTTCAAACAATATCTGTTTGAGCAGACCGAGATGAGTCACAGTACCATTCGTGAATATGTGGTGCGTCTGCGTCGTCTTGATGACATGCTGAAAGCGAAAAATTTCCCGGCAGAAAGGTTACGGGGCAACAGCTGGCATGAGTGTCTGCAAAACGATCTGCCCGATGCGGGCAACAATAACTACCGTATTGCACTGCGCAAATATGACCAGTTCTTAGGCTGGCAGCGCGGCTAAGGGTGATTCAGCCCCGGTTACTGGTGAGCATGCCAGCAACCGGGGCGCGTCGCGATCAATTCCGGATGCGACTTTTCTCATCTTCTGCAACACTGTAGGGATAACTGCACATTGCCCGAATGGAGGCTGCATTGTCCTTACCTCTTCTGCACCAGTTTCCCCGTCTTGAACTGCTTGGCGCACCGACGCCATTAGAGCATTTGCCACGCCTGTCTGATTACCTCGGGCGCGATATCTTTATTAAACGTGATGACGTCACGCCGGTGGCGCTGGGCGGTAACAAGCTGCGTAAACTGGAGTTTCTCGCGGCCGATGCGCTGCGTGAAGGCGCCGATGTGCTGCTGACCGCCGGTGCGATCCAGTCCAACCACGTGCGCCAGACGGCAGCCGTGGCGGCACGTCTGGGCTTGAAGTGTGTGGCGCTGCTGGAGAACCCGATTGGCACCGACGCCGCCAACTACCTGAGCAACGGCAACCGCCTGCTGCTGGACCTGATGGATGTCGAGGTCGTGATGGTTGATGCGCTGCACAATCCGCCGCAGCAGCTGGCAGAGCAGGCAGAACGGCTGGAAGCGCAGGGCTTCCGGCCTTACATTGTGCCGGTGGGCGGCTCGAATGCGCTTGGCGCACTCGGCTACGTCGAATGCGCGCAGGAGATCGCCCATCAAAGCGAAGGCGTGGTGGATTTCGCTGCGGTGGTGGTGGCGTCGGGCAGTGCCGGGACGCATGCCGGGCTGGCGGTCGGTCTGGAACAGCTGCTGCCGAATAGCGAGTTGGTGGGCGTGACGGTGTCGCGCAAGGTCGAGGCGCAGCTGCCGGTGGTGGAGCGCATTCGCAGCGCGCTGGCACAGCAGCTGGAGCTGGAAGCACGTGCGCCGATAACCCTGTGGGATGACTATTTTGCGCCGCGCTACGGCGAACCCAATGACGAAGGCATGGAAGCGGTGCGCCTGCTGGCGCGGCTGGAGGGCATTATGCTCGACCCGGTCTACACCGGCAAAGCGATGGCGGGTCTGATCGATGGCATCAGCCAGAACCGTTTCCGCCGGGAAGGGCCGTTGCTGTTTGTGCATACCGGCGGCGCACCGGCGTTATTTGCTTATCATCCTTCGGTATGAGACAGCAGCAAAAAAAGGTTTATAATCCAGCGGTTATTACAAAGAGCACATGCCGGAGCGGCACCCTTTATTGCGAGATAAAGCACGCCGCGCCCAAAATGTGCGTTAATTAACCATAAGCACACAACACATCACAATAATGGGGTAAACATGGCTTTCTCTCCGATTCGTCGCCAGCTGGTGATGGGAATGATGGCGGTCGCACTGGTGGCGGGCGTGAACGTAAAAAGCTTTGCGGCAGAAGATTTGCTGGCGCAGGTCAAGAGCAAAGGTGAGCTGCGCGTCGGGCTGGAAGGCACCTATCCGCCGTTCAGCTTCCAGGATGAAAACGGCAAGCTGACCGGTTTTGAAGTCGAGTTTGCCCAGGAGCTGGCAAAACACCTCGGCGTGAAAGCGGATCTCAAACCGACCAAATGGGACGGCATGCTGGCCTCGCTGGATTCCAAACGTATCGACGTGGTGATCAACCAGGTGACCATCTCCGACGAGCGCAAGAAGAAGTATGATTTCTCCACGCCGTACACCATCTCCGGCGTGCAGGCGCTGACGCTGAAGAAAAACGCGGGCTCCATCACCAAACCGGAAGATCTGTCCGGCAAGAAAGTCGGCGTGGGTCTCGGTTCTAACTATGAGCAGTGGCTGCGCGACAACGTCAAAGGCGTCGATATCCGTACCTATGACGATGACCCGACCAAATATCAGGATCTGCGTTCAGGCCGCGTGGATGCCATTCTGGTCGACCGCTTAGCCGCGCTGGATCTGGTGAAGAAAACCGGCAATACCATGGCGGTGGCGGGCCCGGCCTTCTCCCGTCTGGAAGCGGGCGTGGCACTGCGTAAAGGCAATGAATCGCTGCTGAAAGCGATTGATGGTGCCATTGCCGACATGCAGAAAGATGGCTCGCTGAGCAAGCTGTCTAAGAAGTGGTTCGGCGCGGACGTCACGAAATAATGCAGGAAAGTTTACAGCTGGTGCTGGATTCAGCACCTTTTCTGCTGAAAGGCGCGCTGTTCACGCTGCAGCTGAGTATCGGCGGAATGTTCTTCGGCCTGATACTCGGCTTCGTGCTGGCGCTGATGCGCCTGTCACGCTTCTGGCCGGTTAACTGGCTGGCGCGTTTTTATGTGTCGATCTTTCGCGGCACGCCGCTGATTGCCCAGCTGTTTATGATCTACTACGGTCTGCCGCAGTTTGGCATTGAGCTCGACCCGATTCCGTCAGCCATGATTGGTTTGTCACTCAACACCGCGGCCTATGCCTCGGAATCGCTGCGTGGCGCGATTGCGGCTATTGAGCGCGGTCAGTGGGAAGCGGCCGCCAGTATCGGCATGACGCCGTGGCAGACGCTGCGTCGCGTTATTCTGCCGCAGGCGGCGCGCACCGCACTGCCACCGCTCGGTAACAGCTTTATCAGCCTGGTGAAAGATACCTCGCTGGCGGCCACCATTCAGGTGCCGGAGCTGTTCCGGCAGGCGCAGCTGATCACCTCGCGCACGCTGGAAGTGTTCACCATGTATCTGGCGGCCTCGCTGATTTACTGGGTGATGGCTACGGTGCTGTCGGCGCTGCAAAACCGGCTGGAAGCGCACGTCAATCGTCAGGATCGGGAGGCAAGATGAGTGCAATTGAAGTCCGTCAGCTGGTGAAACAGTTTCACGGTCAGACGGTGCTGCACGGTATCGATCTCGATGTCGCGCCCGGCGAAGTGGTGGCGATCATCGGTCCGAGCGGCTCAGGCAAAACCACGCTGCTGCGCAGTATTAATCTGCTGGAAGTTCCGGAAAGCGGCCAGGTCAAAGTCGGTGACATCAGCATCGACGCCAGCCTCGGCCTGCATAAGCAGAAGGATAAAGTGCGGCAGCTGCGCCAGCAGGTCGGCTTTGTGTTCCAGAACTTCAACCTGTTCCCGCACCGTTCGGTGCTGGAGAACATCATTGAAGGGCCGGTGATCGTCAAAGGCGAAGCGAAGGCGGAAGCCATTGCGCGCGCGCGCACGCTGCTGGAGAAGGTTGGTCTGCACGGTAAGGAAGAGAGTTTTCCACGCCGGCTTTCCGGCGGTCAGCAGCAGCGCGTCGCAATTGCCCGGGCGCTGGCGATGCGTCCGCAGGTGATTCTGTTCGATGAGCCAACCTCGGCGCTGGATCCTGAACTGGTGGGCGAGGTGCTCAGCACCATCCGCGCGCTGGCGCAGGAGAAACGCACTATGGTGATCGTCACGCATGAGATGAGCTTCGCGCGCGACGTCGCCGATCGCGCCATCTTTATGGATCAGGGGCGTATCGTGGAGCAGGGCCCGGCTAAAGCGCTGTTCAGCAATCCGCAGCAGGCACGCACCCGGCAATTTCTCGACAAGTTTCTCAATCAATAATCTCTCCGGGCCGGTTCGCTGGCCCGAATTATTTTTCCTCTAGCAAAATATTAAATACCGCGCTTACCTTTTTGACGCATTAATAAATTTATTTCCCGGCGATATAATTAATGCTGGTTTACTCCGCTGCGGAATGTTCTTAATTTCCACGCGGCATTACGTGCGCGGCGCACCGTCAATTTATGCCATGAAGGCTTAAATAACAGCTATTCACGGCTAACCTGCCGGGCGGTCAATTTATCTCTGGTACTGTAAAGTATTGTTATATCAGGACCAGCGAAAAAGTTTTAGGAGTTTCGCTAGAGTCAGTCCCTGCTGCTTGTTGAATAATCGTTGAATAACCATAAAGGCTTCACTGCCTGATTCTTCATTCTTCTCCTTTAAGACCTACACCGCAGCAGGAGTCAAAAATATGAATAACGCCAGGAAAGAAGATATTGCATGGGTGAATACCCTGAAAGGAGTGTGCATATTGCTGGTGGTACTGTATCACACCGTATTACCCGGCTTTGAAGGCACGGTTAAATATCTCAGTGCCGGCTGGATCCCGGCGGAAATATGGGTGCAGTTTAATACGGTGTTATCACCGTTGCGTATGCCCGCCTTTTTCTTCGTCTCCGGCCTGCTTGCCACCAACGGCATTCTCAACCGGCCGTGGAAACAGGTATTTACCAGCCGCATTACCAATCTGTTCTATCTCTACGTGCTGTGGGGCTTTATTCAGTGGTGGTCGATTGTCGGCATTTCGACTGAAATCACCGGCCAGCGTATCTCGCAGAACCTCAACGCGGCTTACGCCGGTTCGCTGCTGGAGTTCCTTAAGCTGACCTTCCTGGCGATGAGCACCTCGTGGTACCTGTACGGTCTGGCGATCTACTTCCTGTGCGCCAAAATCTTCCGTCAGCACAAAGTGGCGCTGCTGGTGGCGGCGGTGGTGCTGAATTATCTGGCGGTGGAGAAGATCATTCCCTACTGGGGACCGCAGAGCGTGGCACAGTATTTCCTGTTCTTCCTGCTGGGCGCGTTCTGGAGCCCGCTGATGTTGCGCCTGAGTCAGCTGCGCCGCGAGAACCTTCTGCCGTGGGCCGCGCTGGCGGCGCTGTCCGGTATGCACGTGATTTTTGGCCTCGATAAGAGCCTGTTCATGTGCATCATCGCGGTGCTGGTGAGCGTGGCGGCGTGCCGCTGGCTCAACGCGCATTTCAGCATGCGTTACTTCAACTGGATTGGCCGCAACACGCTGCAGATCTACGTTATCCACCGCATTTTTATTGAGTTCTTCGGCATGTCAGCGATTCTGTTTGCGCAGCGCCATCATCTGTTTGAGCAGGCGTGGTTTGCGCTGCTGTGGGCGTGCTTCTATCCGCTGGCGATTGTTGGCATCTGTTCGCTGTGTTCGGTGGCGGTGTGGTCACTGACCAACCGCGGGCTGGGGCAGTCGCTGTTTGTGTTCCCGACGCTGATTGGTTTGAAACGCAGTAAGTCGGTGGCGTGATGTGCGCAGGTAAGTTTTAAAGTGGTACAAAAACGACGGAACGTTTCGTAGCGGCGCGATTCATCGCACAATGAATAGCGCCGCTACGGCCTTATTGCAACCTGCGGTGTCCTTCACCGATCTCCATTACGCCATCCATGGCGATCCTGCTTTATTTAACCAATGGTCATCAGGCTGGCGTTGCCGCCGGCGGCCGCGGTATTGACGCTCAGCGAGCGCTCAATCAGCAGACGTTCCAGCAGCAGATTGGTCTCGCCGCGGGCAAAGCCCTGCACTGACACAATCGCACCTTCGCGGGCGGCAATCTGTTCGCACAGGCTGCGCAGCTGATCGGCATCGCCGTGATAGATCACCGCATCAAACTCCGCCGCCAGCACATCTTTCGCCAGCGTGATGCGCGCCTGCACCGCGGCCGGCAGCGACTGGCGCAGCGTCCGGTGCAGCTCGTCATCCTGCCACAGTGCCTGGCTACCGACGCTGGTGACCGCCGCCAGCTGAATCAGTGCATCCTGCTGGTTATCAGCGATACACAGCACCCGATCGCGCGGCAGCAGCGTAAAGGTGTTGCGCTCACCGGTCGGGCCTGGCAGCAGTCGCACGGTTCCGGCCTGGCTCAGCGCATCGTAACGCTGACACAGCGCCAGCAGTTCCGGCTTATCCTGTGCCCAGCTCTGCAATGCCTGATGCGCGCTCAGCAGCGTGGTGCGCACGCTGCTGTCCACCGGCCGTTCGGCATCCTGACGATCAAAGGTAATGCGCAGGGCGCCGTCCGGACGATGGGCCAGCAGGCGGTAGAGATAGAGCGGGCCGCCGGCTTTCGGACCGGTGCCCGACAGCCCTTCGCCGCCGAACGGCTGCACGCCGACCACCGCGCCCACCATATTACGGTTAACGTACAGGTTGCCGACTTTCGCCCCGGCTGTTACCTGCGCAATGGTTTCATCGATTCGGGTATGCACGCCGAGCGTCAGGCCATAGCCCGAGGCGTTGATCTGCTCAATCAGCTGCGGCAGGTTGTTGCGCGCATAGCGCACTACGTGCAGCACCGGACCGAACACCTCTTTATCCAGATCGCTGACCTGATCGAGCTCAATCAGCGTCGGTTTGATAAAGGTGCCGCTGTGCCACTCTTTGCTGTCCTGCGGATGCTCCTGCACCGCCTGATACACGGTAAAGCCTTTATTGCGCATCGCCTGGATATGGCGCTCGATGTTGGCTTTGGCTTCAGCGTCGATCACCGGACCGACGTCGGTCGACAGACGCTCCGGATTGCCCATGCGGCATTCGGCCATGGCACCACGCAGCATCTTCAGCGTGTGGTCCGCCACATCGTCCTGGATGCACAGCAGACGCAGCGCCGAGCAGCGCTGGCCGGCGCTGTCAAACGCGGACGCCACGATATCCACCACCACCTGTTCGGTGAGCGCTGAAGAGTCGACGATCATGGCGTTCATGCCGCCGGTTTCGGCGATCAGCGGCGTCGGGCGACCCTGCGGATCGAGGCGGCCAGCCAGGTTGCGCTGCAGCAGGGTGGCGACTGCGGTTGAGCCGGTGAACATCACGCCGCGCACCCGCTCGTCGCCGGTCAGCTGCGCACCCACCGTTTCGCCCTGACCGGGCAGCAGTTGCAGCACACCGGCCGGTACGCCGGCATCCAGCATAATCTGCACCGCCTGCGCGGCAATCAGCGGCGTCTGCTCGGCGGGTTTCGCCAGCACGCTGTTGCCGGCCGCCAGGGCGGCGGCAATCTGGCCGGTAAAGATCGCCAGCGGGAAGTTCCACGGGCTGATGCACACTACCGGACCGAGCGGGCGATGGGTTTCGTTATCGAAATCGTCACGCACCATGCCGGCGTAGTAGTAGAGGAAGTCCACCGCTTCGCGCACTTCGGCAATGGCGTTGTTGTAGGTTTTACCCGCCTCACGCACCAGCAAACCAATCAGCTGCTGCATCTGGTCTTCCATCGCCTGAGCGGCACGTTCGAGGATCGCGGCGCGCTCCTGCGGCGGCGTGGCGAACCAGATCGGTCCGGCATTCACCGCGGCATCCAGCGCACAGGAGACCTCTTCAGGGGTGGCTTCCCGCACGCTGCCGACGATATCCGCCGGCGTGGCCGGGTTGATCACCGCGCGGCTGCTGCCGCTACCCAGCTCGCCATCAATGATCGGCTGAGCCTGCCACGGCTGGCTGGCGCTGGAGAGCAGGGCGCTGGAGAGCGACGCCAGGCGGTGTTCATTGGCCAGATCCAGACCGGCAGAGTTAACACGCTTGTCGCCATACAGATCGCGCGGCAGCGGAATCTTCGGATGCGGCAGGCCAATGGCGCCTTCTGCGACACCCATTTTCTCCACCGCAGCCACCGGATCGGCCACCAGCTCGTCAATCGGCAGTGTATTGTCAGCGATGCGGTTGACGAACGAGGTATTGGCGCCGTTTTCCAGCAGGCGACGCACCAGGTAGGCCAGCAGCGTTTCGTGGGTACCGACCGGCGCATAAATCCGGCATGGCCGGTTCAGCTTGCCGTCGGCCACTTTGCCCACTACCTGCTCGTACAGCGGTTCGCCCATGCCGTGCAGGCACTGGAACTCGTACTGGCCAGGATAGTAGTTGTTGCCCGCCAGCTGGTAGATCGCCGCCAGCGTGTGGGCGTTGTGGGTGGCAAACTGCGGATAAATCAGGTTAGGCACCGCCAGCAGTTTACGCGCGCAGGCGAGGTAGGAGATGTCGGTGTACACCTTGCGGGTATAAACCGGATAGCCTTCGAGGCCTTCCATCTGCGCGCGTTTGATTTCGCTATCCCAGTAAGCGCCTTTCACCAGACGGATCATCAGACGACGGCGGCTGCGCTGCGCCAGATCCACCAGCGCATCAATCACAAACGGACAGCGCTTCTGATAAGCCTGAATCACGAAGCCGATGCCGTTCCAGCCTTCCAGCTCCGGCTCAAAACAGAGTTTTTCCAGCAGATCGAGCGACAACTCCAGGCGATCGGCCTCTTCAGCATCGATGTTGATGCCGATGTCATACGAGCGCGCCAGCAGCGTCAGCGATTTCAGGATCGGATAAAGCTCTTCCATCACCCGCTCATACTGCGCGCGGCTGTAGCGCGGATGCAGCGCCGACAACTTGATGGAAATGCCCGGACCTTCATAAATGCCGCGCCCGTTGGAGGCTTTACCAATAGCGTGGATCGCCTGCTGATAGGAGATCAGATAGGCTTTGGCATCGCTGGCGGTGAGTGCCGCTTCGCCCAGCATGTCATACGAGTAGCGGAAGCCTTTCTCTTCCAGCTTGCGCGCGTTGGCCAGCGCCTCGGCGATGGTTTCGCCGGTGACGAACTGTTCGCCCATCAGGCGCATCGCCATATCCACGCCTTTGCGGATCAGCGGTTCGCCGCTCTTGCCGATGATGCGGTTCAGCGATTTAGACAGGTTGGCTTCATTGTGGGTGGAGACCAGACGCCCGGTAAACAGCAGGCCCCAGGTGGCGGCGTTGACGAACATCGACGGGCTGCGGCCCAGATGGGACTGCCAGTTGCCGTTGCTGATTTTATCGCGGATCAGCGCATCGCGGGTGGGCTTGTCAGGAATACGCAGCAGCGCTTCCGCCAGGCACATCAGCGCTACGCCTTCCTGCGACGAGAGCGAGAACTCCTGCAGCAGGCTTTGCACCATACCGGCGCGTCCGGTTGCCCCTTTTTGGTGCCGTAGCTTGTCCGCCAGGCTGTATGCCAGCTGGTGGGTTTTCTCTGCCAGCGGGGCAGGGAGACGCGCCTGCTCCAGCAGCATCGGCACCGCATCGGTCTCCGGACGACGCCACGCGGCGGTGATGGCCGAGCGGCTGACCGACTGCGGCAAAATGTGTTCGGCGAAGTCGAGGAAAGGCTGGAAGCTCTCTTCCGGCACACGCTCATCGTCTGCGGCATCATTCAGCTGCAGCGGGATCTCCGCCAGCGTTTCTCCCGCTTCCAGCTGGCCGAGATAGTTAAAAATTGCCTGCTTGATCAGCCAGTGCGGCGTGCGGTCAATCTTTTGCGCCGCCAGTTTAATGCGATCGCGGGTGGCTTCATCCAGCTTCACCCCCATGGTGGTGGTTCCCATGATTTCCTCGTCCTCAAAGTGTGAATCAACTTCAGCGTGGGCTGCACTATCACTCATGTTGCAACTTTGTGCAACCGTGTTAAATGTGACCTCGGTTGCACGTTTTTAACCGCCTTTTTTGTTAACGCAGCAAAAGCGGCACAGAACTTGCTGCAAGAATCTCGCCAGAGTTGCAACCCACCGCAACAAAACGCATCCTGGCTGATATCAGGTGCAACTTAAAATGTGAACAGGCGCAACCTGTGAGCATGAAAAATGCAAAGTCAGGTGAAACCCAGGTAACAGCTGTGTTAAATGCATTGTGCGCGTCGCACCTTTGCGGCAGGATACCGCGCCTTATGAGAAATCGCTTTCTCTGGATGCGGTAAAGCCCTGACGTTATCCCGTTCCGGTAACGCAGGAAAAAGATTTCTCTTAAGAGATCAAATAATAAGTGGAGAGACAGATGACAGTAAGTACACCGATGCTGGTGACATTTATCATTTACATCCTCGGGATGGTGTTGATTGGTTTTATCGCGTACCGCTCAACCAAAAACTTTGACGACTATATTCTGGGCGGTCGCAGCCTGGGCAGCGTGGTAACCGCGCTGTCGGCCGGGGCCTCGGACATGAGCGGCTGGCTGCTGATGGGACTGCCGGGCGCGATTTTTCTCTCCGGGATCTCTGAGAGCTGGATTGCCATCGGCCTGACGATTGGCGCGTGGCTGAACTGGAAAATTGTTGCGGGTCGCCTGCGCGTGCAGACCGAGCATCACAATAATGCCTTAACCCTGCCAGACTTTTTCACCAGCCGCTTCGAAGACCACAGCAAAATTCTGCGCGTCATCTCGGCACTGGTAATCCTGATCTTCTTCACCATTTACTGTGCCTCGGGCGTCGTGGCGGGTGCGCGCCTGTTTGAAAGCACTTTCGGCATGAGTTATGAAACCGCGCTGTGGGCTGGCGCGGCAGCAACCATTCTTTATACGCTGGTGGGCGGCTTCCTGGCGGTGAGCTGGACCGATACCGTACAGGCCAGCCTGATGATTTTTGCCCTGATTCTGACGCCGGTGATTGTGATTATCGCCGTCGGTGGCCTGGATGATTCGCTGGCCGTGATTGAAGCGAAAAGCCTGGAAAACCTCGATATGCTGAAGGGCCTCAACTTCGTGGCGGTGATTTCACTGCTCGGCTGGGGCCTCGGCTACTTCGGCCAGCCGCACATTCTGGCGCGCTTCATGGCCGCAGACTCGCACCGTTCTATTCGCACCGCGCGCCGCATCGGCATGGCCTGGATGATCCTGTGCCTGGCCGGTGCTGTTGCGGTGGGCTTCTTCGGTATCGCCTATTTCCAGAACCATCCGGAGCAGGCGGCGGGCGTAAGCGAAAACGGCGAGCGCGTGTTTATCGAGCTGGCGCGCATTCTGTTCAATCCGTGGATCGCCGGTATTCTGCTGTCAGCTATTCTGGCGGCGGTGATGTCGACCCTGAGCTGTCAGCTGCTGGTGTGCTCGAGCGCGCTGACCGAAGACCTGTATAAAGGTTTCCTGCGTAAAAATGCCAGCCAGAAAGAGCTGGTATGGGTTGGCCGTTTGATGGTGCTGGTGATTGCGCTGGTGTCGATTGCGCTGGCCTCCAACCCGGAGAACCGCGTGCTCGGCCTGGTGAGCTACGCCTGGGCAGGCTTTGGTGCCGCATTCGGTCCGGTGGTGCTGTTCGGCGTGTGCTGGAAGCGCATGACGCGCAACGGCGCGCTGGCCGGCATGATTATCGGTGCCGCCACGGTGCTGATCTGGAAGCAGTATGCCTGGCTCAATCTGTATGAAATCATCCCGGGCTTCCTGTTTGCCAGCATCGCGATTGTTGTGGTGAGCCTGGCCGGTCGCGAACCGTCGGCTGAAGCGCAGCAGCGTTTTATTGCTGCCGAAGCGGAATACAACACCAAATAACGGTGATGGCCTGAGTAAAGCGGGGAGCGCGAGTGCCGTGCTCCCCGCACTGTTAGTGTCACGTCCTCTGCGCGCGATTCATCGCCTAATCTGTCACTCCGCTCTGACTTTCCCGCATCGCTACCTGACCCGCAAAAGCAAAATTAATTTCGCGCGGTGACTTGTATTTTCATCCGCGATAATGATAATCGATATCGTTCGCACT
>NZ_VOQX01000067.1:0-25214 GCF_016643525.1 Pantoea sp. Morm
CAAAACCACAGCAGGTACGCGAGGGTAACACAAACCCTGTAGGGTGCGCGTTAACGCGCACCAGGGAGATTACGGTGCCGGATACGTGTACTGACGGTGAATCGCTTCCAGCGCCTCTAACACCTCGCCGCTCAGCGTCAGGTTGAAACTCTCCACGTTAACCTTCAGCTGTTCCATGGTGGTGGCACCGAGCAGGGTGCTGGCCACAAACGGCTGCTGCCGCACATAGGCCAGCGCCATCTGTGACGGATCCAGGTTGTGCTGTTTCGCCAGTGCCACGTAGGCAGCAATCGCCTGCTGTGACTGCTCGCCGCTGTAGCGGGTAAAGCGGCTGAACAGCGTATTACGTGCGCCGGCCGGTTTCGCCCCGTTAAGGTATTTGCCGCTCAGCGTACCAAAGGCCAGGCTGGAATAGGCCAGCAGTTCCACGCCCTCATGCTGGCTAATCTCTGCCAGACCCACTTCAAAACTGCGGTTCAGCAGGCTGTACGGATTCTGAATAGTGACGATACGCGGCAGCTCGTGCTTCTCCGCCAGCTGCAGGTAGCGCATCACGCCCCAGGCCGTTTCGTTCGAGACGCCAATGTAACGGATCTTGCCCGCGCGCACCTGCTCGGTCAGCGCTTCCAGCGTCTCCAGCAGCGTAACGGTGGCGGTGTTGTCACTATACTGATAACCGAGTTTGCCAAAGTAGTTGGTCTGGCGCTGAGGCCAGTGCAGCTGGTAGAGGTCGAGGTAATCGGTATTGAGGCGCTTCAGGCTGGCGTCCAGCGCTTCGCGGACGTTCTTGCGGTCCAGCGCCTGGTTGGGGCGAATCAGCGCATCGCTGCCGCGCACCGGGCCGGCGACTTTACTCGCCAGAATGATTTTGTCGCGGCTGCCGCGCTTTTGCAGCCAGCTGCCAATGTATTTTTCGGTCAGGCCCTGGGTTTCCGGACGCGGTGGCACCGGATACATCTCGGCGGTATCAATCAGGTTAATACCCTGGCTAACGGCGTAATCAAGCTGCTGGTGGGCGTCGGCTTCGCTATTCTGCTCACCAAACGTCATCGTGCCTAACCCCAGCTGACTGACTTCCAGCGTGCTATGGGGGATACGGTGATAATGCATTGCCGGCTTCCTTTTTTCATTATGAAACGGAATGTTGTGTTCTCTGGGACTATAGCCTGTGAAGTGGCGCAGAAGGAAGGGGGGAAAGTTCGGGAAATCGCCTGCACAGGGGGAAAACGCGTACAGGCGAGGCAATTTGGCACTTAACGCTCAATGATGGTGGAAACCTCGTCACCATTAATTTGCATAACATGGCCCTGTTCGTCGGTGTACTGCACCAGACCGGTTTCTTTATCAATCGACGGCTTACCTTCGGTCATAATCATGCGGCCATCTTTGGTGGCCATAACGTAATCACTGCTGCAACCGCTTAATGCCAGCGCCGCCAGCAGCAGGCCCACTGCACTTACCAACCCTTTCATTCTCAGCTCCCTCAAGCCACTTCAACAGCAAAAGTGTAGTAATAAATGCTTTTGCCAGCTGGAGTAATCGCATCATTCCTAAAATAACAGGGCGAGATGCGCTCGCCCTTGACAGGTTACGCTTTGTTTTTCCTGCTGCGCATCAGGTTCAGACACTCTACCGCCATGGAGAAGAACATCGCAAAATAAATGTAACCTTTTGGTACATGCATACCAAAACTCTCGAGGATCAGGGTAAAGCCGACCAGAATCAGAAACGCCAGCGCCAGCATTTTGACCGACGGATGCCGCTCAACAAACTCGCCAATCGCGCGCGCGGCCACCATCATCATCAGCACCGCGATGACCACCGCCGCCATCATAATGAACAGGTGATCGGACAGACCGACGGCGGTGATCACTGAATCCAGGCTGAAGATGATGTCGAGCAGCATGATCTGCACGATGGCGCCGAAGAAAGAGTGCACATTGGTTTTGTGCTCCTCTTCGCCGCCTTCGATGGTTTCATGGATCTCCATGCTCGACTTCCACAGCAGGAACAGGCCGCCGAACAGCAGAATCAGATCGCGCGCGGAGAAGGCGTGGTCCATGATGGAAAACAACGGCTGCGTCAGTCTCACCACCCAGGCGATGGAGGCCAGCAGCCCGAGGCGCATCAACATCGCCCCCATCAGACCCAGCCGGCGCGCCCGGTTTTGCTGGTGCTGCGGCAGTTTCGCGACCACCAGAGACAGGAAAATAATGTTATCGATACCCAGCACCACTTCCAGAATGGTTAATGTTCCCAGCGCCAGCCAGGCGTTGGGATCAGCAATCCAGTCAAACATGAATCCTTCATTCCTAAACGAAAAGTAAACGGGAATTATACACGGCGCAGGCGGCGCTGCCTAAAGTGATCCTGCAAGGGCGAGGTTGTACCGGGAATTACAGCAGAAAATGCCGCGCCAGCAGCGGTCCGGTAAAGCTTTTCTTGAGGTAAAAACCGCGCGGCAGCGTCATGATCGGCTCGCCGTGTTCGCCGATGGCTTCGGTCAGCGCTTTGCTGTTGGCCGCTTTTGGCCGGATTTGCAGCCACGCACCGTGGCGGGCGGTGATGCGCTCCACATGGCCGAGCACGATCATGTCCATCAGCTCTTCCCAGTCCTCACGTAACTGCTGCTCTTCCTGCGCATTCGGCTGCCACAGCAGCGGCGAACCCACGCGGCGCTCGGCCAGCGGAATGGCGCGATCGCCCTCCACCGGGATCCACAGCACCCGCGCCAGCTTGTGGCGCACGTGGCTGGTTTGCCAGGTAACGCCGCTGTTGCCGGTGAGCGGTGCCACGCAGACAAAGGTGGTTTCCAGCGGCTTACCCAGCGCGTCGACCGGAATGGTTTTGAGTTCAATGCCCAGATGCGCAAAATCCTGCTCGGCTTTACTGCCGGCGCTGGCGCCAAGCAGCAGCTCCAGCAGCATGCCGACCCAGCCTTTATCGCGGCGTAAATCGGCGGGCATCGGCAGGCCGAGCTGCGCGGCCAGCGCGGCAAAGCTCTGACCAGCCAGCTGTTGGGCACGCTGGAGCAGTTCGGCTTCGTTACGGGGCGCAGCAGGCAAGGCGGCAGGGCAATTCATGATAAAACTCGCATTGGTCAAAATTTGGTCAGTAAAGGTCAGCGCGTGTTGTCCACATCGTGCCGGACAATGTAAACGTGATAATAGCATGATTCAGCATGCTTTTTTAGCGCGATTGACCAGGCGCTCACCAGGGTAAGAGGCGGTTATCCCGGTTTGTTATCGACAATGAACAGGATCTTAAACCCAGTTATCCACAGAAAAGTGGGATAACCCCACGTTTTGCCCACCCCTGTTTCCATTTACAGCCTTGACTTTGCCGAACTGCGCGCTTTTTTTCCATTCTCTGCCCAGGTTTAGGACATTCTCTGTGGATAAAATCAACGGTGATGGATCTTTGAGCAGCGGTAAGCGCGTGGGGAAGAATAACCGGCTTTCACGCTGTGTATCTGAACGCGTTGATTGGGTATCACTATGATAAATGGGGGTTTTAGTGTTATTCTCCCCGGTGTGCATGAGAATTTTCCGAAGCGGTTATTCAACTCATTCCCGTGTTCTGCACAAAGCTATCCACAGAAAAGGTGAATAAGATCGCCGTTAATTACCCCTGTCTGTTTATAACATGGCTATTATCTGTGAGTTATCCCATTGTTATCCGGTCAGCGGCGCGGATATCCAGTGGTTTACCGCCTGTAAGGAGTATGAAACAATCAGGCTATTCAAATTTAGCTTTGAGGTAGTCCAGTGATCGATGATGATGGCTACCGCCCGAATGTTGGTATCGTAATCTGTAACAGGCAAGGACAAGTGTTATGGGCCAGGCGCTTTGGACAGCACTCCTGGCAGTTTCCTCAGGGAGGCATCAATCCGGGTGAAACCGCTGAACAGGCGATGTATCGCGAACTGTTCGAAGAAGTGGGTTTACACCGCAAAGATGTTCGAATACTTGCTTCAACCCGTAACTGGTTACGTTACAAGTTGCCAAAACGTTTGGTGCGTTGGGACACAAAGCCGGTGTGTATCGGCCAGAAACAAAAGTGGTTTCTTCTGCAGTTGATGTGTAGTGACGCGGATATCAATGTGCAACACAGCAGCACGCCGGAGTTCGATGGCTGGCGCTGGGTCAGCTTCTGGTATCCGGTGCGTCAGGTTGTCTCTTTCAAGCGCGATGTGTATCGCCGCGTGATGAAGGAATTCGCTGGCGTGGTGATGTCTATGCAGGAGAGTGCGGGGCAGCGCAATAACAACGCCGCCCATCGACGTAAAAGAGGATAGGCCACGCCCTTTATGCTCACTCAGTTGCGCGAAATTGTAGAAAAAGTGGCGAGTGCACCGCGTCTGAATGAAGCACTCGACATTCTGGTCAACGAAATATGCCTGGCGATGGAGACCGAGGTCTGCTCGGTTTACCTCGCCGATCACGATCGGCGTTGCTACTACCTGATGGCGACGCGCGGCCTGAAAAAGCCGCGCGGCCGCACCGTTACGCTGGCGTTCGACGAAGGTATCGTCGGGCTGGTGGGCCGCCTGGCCGAACCGATCAACCTTGCCGATGCGCAAAGCCATCCCAGTTTTAAATACATTCCCTCCGTAAAAGAAGAGCGCTACCGCTCGTTTCTGGGTGTGCCAATCATCAGCCGGCGTCAACTGCTCGGCGTGCTGGTGGTGCAACAGCGAGAGCATCGTCAGTTCGACGAAAGCGAAGAGTCATTTCTGGTTACGCTGGCCACGCAGATGGCCGCGCTGCTGTCGCAGTCGCAGCTTGGCCAGCTGTTCGGTCAGTTCCGCCAGACGCGCGTCAAAGCGATTGCCGCCGCGCCGGGCGTCGCCGTTGCACCTGGCTGGGTTGATGAAACACAGCCGTTGCTCGACCAGGTGTCCGCCGCCTCTACGCTCGATCCACAGCGTGAACGCGAGCGCCTGATTGTCGCCATGGGCGAGGCGGGCAACGAGTTTCGTCGCTTCAGCAAGCGTTTCGCGGCCAGCGTGCAGAAAGAGAGCGCGGCGATCTTCGATCTCTACTCGCACCTGCTCACCGATGCGCGACTGAAAAAAGATCTGTTTGCCGAGATCGAGCGCGGATCGGTAGCCGAGTGGGCGGTCAAAACGGTGATCGAGAAGTTTGCCGCACAGTTTGCCAGCCTGCAGGATCACTATTTACGCGAGCGCGCCGGGGATCTGCGCGTGCTCGGCCAGCGCCTGCTGTTCCACCTTGACGACACGCTGGTGGGCACCAATGCCTGGCCGGAACGTTTTGTGCTGGTGGCCGATGAACTCACCGCCACCACACTGGCGGAGCTGCCGCAGGAGCGGCTGGCGGGCGTGGTGGTGCGCGATGGCGCAGCCAACTCGCACGCGGCGATCCTCACGCGCGCCATGGGTATTCCGACCGTGATGGGCGCGGATATCCTGCCGTCGCAGCTCAACAAGCGGCTGCTGATCGTGGACGGCTATCGCGGCGAAGTGCTGATCGATCCAGAGCCGGTGCTGGTGCAGGAGTATCAGCGGCTGATCAGCGAAGAGAACGCGCTGAGCAAAATGGCCGAAGACGTGGTGGAACAGCCCGGCGAGCTGAAAAGCGGCGAGCGCGTGCAGGTGATGCTCAACGCCGGTCTCAGCCCGGAACACGAACAGGCGCTCGACAACTGGGTTGACGGCATCGGCCTGTATCGCACCGAAATTCCGTTCATGCTGCAAAGTGGCTTCCCGTCGGAAGAAGAGCAGGTGGCGCAATATCAGGGCATGCTGCAACTGTTTTACGACAAACCGGTGACGTTGCGCACGCTGGATGTCGGCGCTGACAAACAGCTGCCTTACATGCCGATCAGTGAAGAGAACCCCTGTCTCGGCTGGCGCGGCATTCGTCTGACGCTCGACCAGCCGGAGATCTTCCTGGTGCAGGTGCGCGCCATGCTGCGCGCCAACGTCGCTTCGGGCAACCTGAGCATTCTGCTGCCGATGATCAGTCATATCGACGAGATCGAAGAGGCGCGGCGCCTGATCGATCGCGCCGGTCGCGAAGTGGAAGAGATGCTCGGTTATGCCATTCCGAAACCGCGCATTGGTGTGATGATTGAAGTGCCGTCGATGCTGTTTCTGATCCCGCATCTGGCGCAACGCGTGGACTTTATCTCCGTCGGCACCAACGATCTTACCCAGTATCTGCTGGCGGTCGATCGCAACAATACCCGCGTCGCCAACCTTTACGATTCGCTGCATCCGGCGATGCTGCGGGCGTTGCAAACTATTGCCAGTGAAGCCCGCCAGGCCAAACTGGAGCTGTGCCTGTGTGGTGAAATGGCGGGCGATCCGATGTGCGTCGCGCTGCTGGTGGGTCTGGGTTATCACCATCTCAGCATGAACGGCAAGAACATTCCGCGCGTCAAATACCTGCTGCGCCACCTCGATTATGAAGAGGCGCAGAAACTGAGCCAGCAGGGCGTGATGGCGCACACCGCAACGGAAGTGCGCCATCTGGTGTCGGCCTTCATGGAGCGGCGCGGCCTGGGCGGACTGATTCGCGGCGGACGTTAACTGTTTACATTTCTGCGGAAATTGTGAAAAGCGGCTGTGCTATGATGCGCAGCCTTTTATTGTATGGCCCTTTAGCCACGCCCATTTGCGGGCAGAAAAAACATGGTGAAAGATGACTAACGGCTACATTTCATTTCCCCAATTCGATCCGGTGATCTTCTCCATCGGACCGGTTTCGCTGCACTGGTACGGCCTGATGTATCTGGTAGGCTTTGTGTTTGCTATGTGGCTGGCGGTGCGCCGCGCCAACAAACCCGGCAGCGGCTGGAAGAAAGAAGAAGTTGAAAACCTGCTATACGCGGGCTTCCTCGGCGTGTTCCTCGGCGGCCGCATCGGCTACGTGCTGTTCTATAACCTGCCGCTGTTCCTCGACAACCCACTCTATCTGTTCAAAGTGTGGGACGGGGGCATGTCATTCCACGGTGGCCTGATTGGGGTGATCGTGGTGATGCTGATCTTCGCCCGCCGTACCAAACGCACCTTCTTCCAGGTCTCTGATTTCATTGCGCCGCTGATCCCGTTTGGCCTCGGTGCTGGCCGTCTCGGCAACTTCATCAACGGCGAACTGTGGGGCCGCGTGGCACCTGACTTCAAATTCGCCATGCTGTTCCCGGGTTCGCGCAGCGAAGACCTCGCGCTGGCGGCCAATAACCCGCAGTATCAGGAACTGCTGAACACGTACGGCGTGCTGCCGCGCCATCCGTCACAGCTGTATGAGCTGTGTCTGGAAGGCATCGTGCTGTTTATCATCCTCAACCTGTTTATTCGCAAGCCGCGCCCGATGGGCAGCGTCTCCGGCCTGTTCCTGATTGGCTACGGCGCATTCCGCATTATCGTGGAGTTTTTCCGCCAGCCGGATGCCCAGCTTGGCCTGTTCGAAGGCGGTATCAGTATGGGCCAGATTCTGTCGATCCCGATGATTCTGGCCGGAGTGATTATGATGGTCTGGGCGTATCGTCGTCGCCCGCAGCAACAAACGCGTGAGGTAAAATGAAACAGTATCTGGATTTGATGCAACATGTGCTGAATGAAGGCGTAGAAAAGGCCGACCGTACCGGTACCGGCACGCTCTCCATCTTTGGCCACCAGATGCGTTTCAATTTGCAGGACGGTTTTCCGCTGGTCACCACCAAGAAGGTGCATCTGCGCTCAATCATTCATGAGCTGCTGTGGTTCCTCAAAGGCGACACTAACATCGGCTACCTGAAAGAGAACAAGGTCACCATCTGGGACGAGTGGGCGGATGAAAATGGCGATCTGGGACCGGTCTACGGCAAGCAGTGGCGCAGCTGGGGCAAGGCTTCCGGCGAAGAGATCGATCAAATCAGCAAGGTGATTGAGCAGCTGAAACGCGATCCGGATTCGCGCCGCATTATCGTTTCGGCATGGAACGTCGGTGAGCTGGATCAGATGGCGCTGGCGCCGTGCCACGCGTTTTTCCAGTTCTACGTGGCGAATGGCAAGCTGTCGTGCCAGCTGTACCAGCGTTCGTGCGATATCTTCCTCGGCCTGCCGTTCAATATCGCCAGCTATGCGCTGCTGGTGCATATGGTGGCACAGCAGTGCGATCTTGAGGTGGGCGATTTCGTCTGGACCGGCGGCGATACGCACCTGTACAGCAACCATCTCGAACAGGCGCGACTGCAGCTGACGCGTGAACCGCGACCGCTGCCGAAACTGGTGATTAAGCGTAAGCCCGCGTCGATTTTTGATTACCAGTTCGATGATTTCGAGATCGAAGGCTACGATCCGCATCCGGCGATCAAAGCGCCGGTCGCCGTGTAATCTGCCGCTCTTCAGCATCAGGCCCTGCCATCGCGCAGGGCTTTTTTTTGCCTGGCCTCCGCCCGCTTCTGCGGGGATTTTCTGAATCCGGCGCGCAAAAAAAGGGTGTTGTCTGCACCGGGCATAACTTTCCTGCGGCACGCTTTCCATCTTCTCTGTTTGCCGCTGTTGCTTTTCGTCCGGCAGGCGCAGAGTGCCGGTTATGAACAGAACCCAAAACGCCGGCTTTACGCTGCCGGAACTGCTGCTGGTTATGGTGATTGCCGGTATCCTCAGCATCGCAGCCTTACAGGGCTGGCAGCGCTGGCAACAGTATCAGCAACTGCGTGACAGCGTTCTGCAACTGCAGAGCTTTTTGCTGCGGCTGCGCGCACACGCCAGCTGGCACAACCGCGACCTCAGCCTGTGGCTGCAACCAGGCGAAAACGGCTGCCTCGGCACCGGGCCGCAGCCCGCAGAAGGATGTCAGCTGCCGTCGCGCTGGCTGTTCCGGCCGCCTTATCGCGAAGTGCGCATCACCGCACTGGTCGGCGAGCCGGGCTTTTACGGCCGACGCGATGTGGCCCGGCCCGGCAGTATCGAACTGGAGAGCGCAGCTGGCCGCTGGCGCGTCATCCTCTCCGCCCGGGCGCGCATCCGGGTCTGCCAGCCAGGAGAGAAGGGATGCGAATAGCGCAGGGGGGCTTCAGTCTGCTGGAGATGCTGATCGCCATGGCGATTGGCGCGGTGCTGATGGTCAGCGTCGGCCGCTTTCTGCCGCTGCTGCTGGAACAGAACCTGCGCCTGCAGCAGCGGGTCCAGCTGCAACAGGAGCTGCAGCAGATTGCCGGCTCGCTGGTCAAAGCGCTGCGCCGTGCCGGTTACTGTCACGGTCAGTGCGGCGGTGCGGCGCTCACGCTGGTGAGCGGCGGCAGCTGTGTACTGCTGCGCTGGGACGAAAACAGTAACGGACGCTGGGAAGGCGTCGGTCACAGTGAAAGCGATTATTACGGCTATCGTCTGCGCAACGGACAGCTGGAGATGCAGCGCGGCGTGGATGAGTGCAACAGCAACGGCTGGGAGCGCATCACCGATCCGGCATTCCTCACCCTCAGCACCTTCCGGGTTGAGCGCCAGGGCTCGCGGCTGCTGTTGCAGCTGGCCGCCACGGCGGGCCGCCAGCAGGCAGAGCTGACGATAATAGCGGAGGGGCTGAATCTGTGAGGCAGCGGGGCAATAGCACGCTTGGTATGGTCGTGATGTTACTGCTGATGGGCGGGCTCACGCTGCACGCCGCGCGCACGCAGCTGGCGCAGGGCATGGCGCTGGTCGCCGACGAGCAGCAGCATCAGCAGGATTTCTGGCAGGCGCAGGCCGCTTTAACGTGGGGCCAGCAGCAAAACTGGCCGCAGGCCGCGGGCTGGCAGTGTCAGACCGCTCTGACCGATGCGTGGCAAAGCTGTCTGCTACGGCAGGAGGAGAATCATGGCTTATTATCGGCGCGCGGCACCGGACGCGCGCTCGTGCTCTATCAGTGGGTGTCGCTGCGCAACGGTCAGCTGCAGCCACAGCCGCATGGCTGGATCGACTACTGCCCGCTGGCAAAGGCGGAGCAGTGTCAGCTGCCAGAGGCGACAGCAGGGTTTTAGCCTGGCGGAAACGCTGGTCGCCATGCTGCTGCTGGCGATGACCATCAGCACGCTGCTGCAGTATCATCGCGCACTGGCGCTGGGATTTAGCCAGCAGTGGCAGCAGCGCCAGGCGTGGCAGGTAGCCGGGCAGGCGCTGCTCGGGCGTGATACCGCCGGCTGGCACATTGTGCACCAGCCGCAGAGTTTACCTGGCGGCTGCGTGCTGGATCGCGTTACCGTCACCGGACCCCATCAGCGCACGGCGTCGCTGGCGCGGCTCAATTGCCGCGAAGGTGATGCCGGCGGGTAGGCAGGCCAGACGATTAAGGGTAGAGTGACCGGGCTGCGCTTTCCCTTCTTTAAGGAGTTTTATGTTCCGGGTTTACCACTCCAATCGGTTAGATTTATTGAAAGACTTAGCGGTAGAGCTGATAAAACTCCAGCCGCTGGCCGATCCGCTCGCGGCTGAGCAGGTGCTGGTACAGAGCCCGGGCATGGCGCAGTGGCTGCAGATGGAGCTGGCTAACCGCTTCAACATTGCCGCCAACATTGATTTTCCGCTGCCTGCCAGCTTTATCTGGAGCATGTTCGTTAAAGTGCTGCCGGATATCCCGGAAGAGAGTGCTTTCACCAAAGCCAGCATGAGCTGGAAGCTGATGCACCGGCTGCCGGTGCTGCTGGAGCAGGAGGCGTTTCAGCCGCTGCGCAGCTATCTGCATGACGACGACGATCAGCGCAAACTCTACCAGCTCAGCGCGCGCGTGGCGGATCTGTTCGACCAGTATCTGGTCTACCGCTCCGACTGGCTGAACCGCTGGGAGCGCGGCGAACAGGTGGACGGGCTGAGCGATGCTCAGCAGTGGCAGGCGGCGCTGTGGCGCGATCTGGTCGAATTCACGCGCAGCCTCGGTCAGCCGATGTGGCATCGTGCCAACCTCTATGCACGGTTTATTCAGGCGCTGGAGCAGGCGTCAACGCCGCCGCCGGGGCTGCCGCAGCGCGTCTTCATCTGCGGTATCTCTGCGCTGCCGCCGGTTTATCTGCAGGCGCTGGAAGCGCTGGGCCGCCACATTGATATTCACCTGCTGTTTACCAATCCCTGTCGTCACTACTGGGGCGACATTCAGGATTACGCCTTCCTCGCGAAGCTGCAGAGCCGCCAGCGGCTGCGCCTGCATTCGCAGGAGACGCAGCCGCTGTTCCGCGATCCGGATGCCGCGCCAGCGCTGTTTAACGAACTGGGCGAGCAGCAGCTGACCAATCCACTGCTGGCCTCGTGGGGCAAGCTGGGCCGTGACAACCTGTTTCTGCTGAGCCAGATGGAGTCAGCCGCCAACGACATCGATGCGTTTGTGGAGATGTCACCGGATAATCTGTTGCACTGCCTGCAGGCCGATCTGCTCAATCTTGACGATCGCGCGGTGATTGGGCTCAGCGCTGGCGAGCTGGCCGACAGCATGGACAAGCGCCGGCTCGATCCGCACGATCGTTCCATCACGCTGCAGGTGTGTCACAGCGCCCAGCGTGAAGTGGAAGTGCTGCAGGATCACCTGCTGGCGCTGATGGAAGCCGATCCGGAGCTGAAGCCGCGCGATATCATCGTCATGGTGGCAGACATCGACAGCTACGCGCCTTTCATTCAGGCGGCTTTTGCCAGTGCGCCGCCTGAGCGCTATCTGCCGTTCGCCATTTCTGACCGGCGCGCCAGTCAGGCGCATCCGGCCATCCTCGCGCTGCTCAGCCTGCTGGCACTGCCGGACAGTCGCTTTGCCTCAGAAGAGGTGCTGGCGCTGCTGGAGGTGCCGGCGCTGGCACAGCGTTTCTCCGTCGAGGAGAGCGGCCTGCGCCTGCTGCGCCGCTGGGTGATGGAATCCGGCATCCGCTGGGGACTGGATGACGCCAGCGTGGAAGCGCTGGCGCTGCCGGTCACCGGCCAGCACACCTGGCGCTTCGGCCTGCAGCGTATGCTGCTGGGCTACGCGCTGGAAAGCCGCAACGGTGACTGGCAGGGCATTCTGCCGTATGACGAATCCAGCGGCCTGATCGCCGAGCTGGCGGGCCATCTGGCCGAGCTGCTGGCGCGGCTCGACAGCTGGCGCACGCGCCTTGCGCAGACACGCACCCTGGCCGAATGGCTGCCGCTGTGCCGCGAGCTGATTGACAGCTTCTTCAGCGGCGACGCCGACAGCGAGGCGGCGCTGCTGCTGGTCGAAACGCAGTGGCAGGAGATCATTGAGCAGGGGATGCAGGCCGCCTATCAGCAGCCGATTCCGGTCACGCTGCTGCGCGATGAGCTGCGTTCGCGCCTCGATCAGCAGCGCATCAGTCAGCGTTTCCTTGCCGGGCCGATCAACTTCTGTACGCTGATGCCGATGCGTTCCATCCCGTTTAAAGTGGTGTGCCTGCTGGGCATGAACGACGGCGTGTATCCGCGCACCCTGGCGCCGTTGGGTTTTGACCTGATGCAGCAGCAGACGCGGAAAGGCGATCGCAGCCGGCGTGATGATGACCGCTATCTGTTCCTTGAAGCGCTGATCTCGGCGCAGCAGCAGCTGTACATCAGCTACATTGGCCGGGCGATTCAGGACAACACCGAGCGCTATCCCTCGGTGCTGGTGACTGAACTGGTGGATTATCTGGCGCAAAGCTTCTGTCTGCCGGGCGATGAAGCCTGTGAGCCGGACGTCAGTGAGCAGCGGGTGCGGGCACATTTGCAACGCCTGCACAGCCGCATGCCGTTCGCGGCGGAAAATTTCCAGCCGGGAAGCCACGTGCAGAGCTTTGCCGCAGAATGGTTGCCAGCGGCGACCGGCAGCGGCGTGGCGCAGCCCGGGTTTGTTCAGCCGCTGCCGGTTCAGCCGCTGACCACGCTGTCGCTGGAGCAGCTGCTGCGCTTCTGGCGTCATCCGGTGCGGGCGTGGTTCCAGCAGCGACTCGGCGTGGCTTTCTGGATGGAGGAGAGCGAGCTGCCGGACAGCGAACCGTTCGCACCGGACAGCCTGGAGCGCTATCAGATCAACGCTGAACTACTCAATACGCTGGTCAACGGTGACGATCCGGCCCAGCTGTATGCGCACCATCGCGCCGCCGGTAATCTGCCTTACGGCGCCTTCGGGGAACTTTTCTGGCAAAGCCAGACCGAAGAGATGCAGGAAGTGGCGGCGGAAGTGAGCGCGCAGCGGCTGCCGGCGGAGAGCTGGGAAGTCAACCTGACGCTGGGCGCAACGCAGTTGACCGGCTGGCTGACTCAGGTGCAAGCTGATGGGCTGCTACGCTGGCGTCCGGGCGTGCTCAACATCAACGATGGTCTGCTGCTGTGGCTGGAACATCTGGTGTATTGTGCGCTGGGCGGCAACGGTACCAGCCGCATGTACGGTCGCAAACAGAGCCGCTGGCGCTTCGCGGCCGTGGCACCTGCCCAGGCGCAGGCGCAGCTGGCTGAATATGTGGCCGCCTGTGAGGCGGGTCTGGCGCAGCCGCTGCTGCTGCTGAATAAATCCGGCGGCGCCTGGCTGGACGCCAGCTTTGACAGCAAATCCGGCCAGATTCAGGAAGATGACGCTACGCAGAAAAAGGCGCTCAACAAGCTGTTGCAGGCATGGCAGGGTGGCTACCAGGTTGAAGGCGAGGGCAGCGATCCCTATCTGCAGCGCCTGTGCCGCACGCTGGACGAGCCGACGCAGCAGCAGATCATCGCTGCGGCGCGTCAGTGGTATTTGCCGGTGCGCCTCGCGCATCAGGATGATGAATAGCAACGGAAGTGCGGCCTGTACCTTGGCAGCCACCGTCTTATAAGAAAGTGTTTGAGTATCCCGACCGGCGCAACGCCGGCGGATAAGGGTAACGTTAAGGGGTTGAAATGCGGATTTACGCACGCTGGATAGGAGCGCTGCTGCTGAGCATGCTGGCGCTGAATGCCTTTGCCGACGACGGGCGCGGCTGGCAGCCGATTGATGAAACCATCCGCAAGAGCGATCACGATCCGCGCAGTTATCAGGCCATTACCCTGAGCAACGGCATGACGGTGCTGCTGGTGTCGGATGCTGCCGCGCCGAAATCGCTGGCAGCGCTGACGTTACCGATCGGTTCTCTGGACGATCCCGACAGTCAGCTGGGCCTGGCACACTATCTGGAACACATGGTGCTGATGGGGTCAAAAAATTATCCGCAGCCGGATAACCTGGCGGAGTTTCTCAAGAAGCACGGTGGTAGCCACAATGCCAGCACAGCCTCGTACCGCACCGCGTTTTACCTGGAAGTCGAAAACGATGCGCTGCAACCGGCGGTGGATCGTCTGGCGGATGCGATTGCGCAACCCTTGCTCGACCCGACCAACGCGGACCGCGAGCGGCATGCGGTTAACGCTGAGCTGACGATGGCACGCTCGCGCGATGGGCTGCGTATGGCGCAGGTTGGCGCGGAAACCCTCAACCCGGCGCACCCCGGCTCGCGCTATTCGGGCGGTAATCTTGATACCCTGAGTGACAAACCCGACAGCAACCTGCATCAGGCGCTGCTCGATTTCTATCATCGCCACTACTCGGCGAATCTGATGAAAGCGGTGATTTACAGTAACAAACCGCTGCCGGAGATGGCGACGATCGCTGCCGAGACTTTTGGTCGCGTGGCCAATCATCAGGCCAGCGTGCCGGATATTACCGTGCCGGTGGTCACCGATGCGCAGATAGGCATCATCATTCATTACGTGCCAGCGCAGCCGCGCAAGCAGCTGAAAATTGAGTTTCGCATCGCCAACGACAGCGACCAGTTCCGCAGCAAAACCGACACCTTAATCAGCTATCTGCTGGGCAACCGCAGTAAAAATACCCTGAACGACTGGTTGCAGCAGCAGGGACTGGCGGATGGCGTCAATGCCGGCGCGGATCCGATGACCGAGCGCAACAGCGGCGTGTTTGCCATCTCGGTTTCGCTGACCGACAAAGGTCTGGCGCAGCGCGATCGCGTGGTGGCTGCAGTATTCAGCTACCTTGATATGCTGCGCAAGCAAGGCATCGACAAGCGCTATTTCGATGAAGTCGCGCACGTGCTGGCGCTGGATTTCCGCTATCCGTCGATTACCCGCGATATGGATTACATTGAGTGGCTGGTGGATACCATGCTGCGCGTGCCGGTGACGCACACGCTGGATGCGCCTTATCTGACCGACCGCTATGATGCGGCCGCGATCAGCGCCCGTCTGGCTGAGATGACGCCGCAGAACGCCCGCATCTGGTACATCAGTCCCGCTGAGCCGCACAACAAACAGGCTTACTTTGTGAATGCGCCTTATCAGGTGGATAAAATCAGCGCCGCGCAGTTCAGCGCCTGGCAGCAGCAGGCGCAGCAGATTCCGCTGTCGCTGCCGACCCTGAATCCCTACATTCCGTCGGATTTCTCCCTCATCCCGTCTGACGGTAAGCATTACGATCATCCGGTGGCGCTGACCAATGGCGACAGCATGCGCATCTACTGGATGCCGAGCCAGTTCTACGCCAGCGAGCCGAAGGCCGCTATTACGCTCGCACTGCGAAACAAATCCGCGATCAGCGATGCGCGCCAGCAGGTGTTGTTTGGACTCAACGACTACCTCTCCAGCCTGGCGCTGGATGAGCTGAATTCGCAGGCTTCGGTGGGCGGCATCAGCTTCTCTACCGGTGAGGACGACGGGCTGGTGTTCAATGCCAGCGGCTTCACCCAGCGCCTGCCGGAGCTGCTGAAAAAGCTGGTTGAAGGCTACGCCAGCTTCCAGCCGGATGCGCAGCAGCTGGAGCAGGCGAAATCCTGGTATCTGGATCGGCTGGAAGCAGCGGAAAAGGGCAAAGCGTTTGAACAGGCGATTCAGCC
Organism: Pantoea sp. Morm; assembly: GCF_016643525.1. Lineage (NCBI taxonomy): Bacteria > Pseudomonadati > Pseudomonadota > Gammaproteobacteria > Enterobacterales > Erwiniaceae > Pantoea > Pantoea sp. Morm. The sequence continues at coordinate 15,797 of NZ_VOQX01000067.1, forward strand.
GATGCAAATGCTGTCCCAGCTGCCTTATACCCAGCGTGAGGCGCGACGCCAGCTGGTGAAACAGATCACGCTGCAGGAGGTGATGGATTACCGCGATGCGCTGATCCAGCACGCCACGCCGGAAATGATGGTGGTCGGCAACCTGTCGGCCGATCGCGTCAGGCAGCTGGGCGAAGAGCTTAAACAGCAGCTGCACAGCACGGGGCACGGTTACTGGCACAGCAATTATGTGGTGGTGGATAAGCCGATCAAAGCCAACCTGCAGAAAACCGGCAGCAGCACCGACTCAGCGCTGGCGACGCTGTATGTGCCGCTCGGCTACAGCGAGTATCAAAGTATGGCTAACAGCACCATGCTGAGCCAGATTGTGCAGCCGTGGTTCTACAATCAGCTGCGCACCGAGGAGCAGCTGGGCTATGCGGTGTTCGCTTATCAGATGCCGATTGGTCGCCAGTGGGGCATTGGCTTCCTGCTGCAAAGCAACAGTAAAGCGCCCGCTTATCTGCTGCAGCGTTTCCAGGCGTTCTATCCGCAGGCGGAACAGCGTCTGCGCAGCATGAAAGCGGAAGATTTCGCCCAGTATCAGCAGGCACTGATCAACGATCTGAAACAGCGCCCGCAAACGCTGGATGAAGAAGCCAACCGTTACAGCCGTGATTTCAATCGCCAGAACTTCGCGTTTGATACGCGCGAAAAAGCCATTGCGCAAATTCAGCAGCTGACACCGGCCAGCCTGGCTGACTTTTTCCATCAGGCCGTGCTGGCGCAGCAGGGCATGGCGATGATCTCGCAGATTGGCGGCAGTCACGATGGCACCCACGATGCGGATTACGCGCCGCTGCCGGGCTTTACCACCTGGGATGAAGTCGCCCGGCTGCAGCAGTCGCTCTCCGTGAAGAGTGATGCGCCATGAGTCAGCGCCCTGAATCGCTCAATCCCCTGACGCTGCCGCTGCAGGGTGAGCGTCTGATTGAGGCCTCCGCCGGCACCGGTAAGACCTTTACCATTGGTCTGCTCTACCTGCGTTTGCTATTGGGACTTGGCGGACCGAATGCCTATGCGCGCCCGCTGTCGGTGGAAGAGATTCTGGTGGTGACCTTTACCGAAGCCGCCACCGCCGAACTGCGCGGCCGTATCCGGGAAAATATTCATGAGCTGCGGCTGGCCTGTCTGCGCGGCGTCAGCGCAAATCCGATGCTGATGCAGCTGCTGGCCGACATTGCCCAGCCCGCTGAGGCGGCCTCGCTGCTGCTGGCGGCGGAACGGCAGATGGACGAGGCGGCGATATTCACCATTCACGGCTTCTGCCAGCGCATGCTCAATCTCAATGCGTTTGAGTCTGGTATGCTGTTCGAGCAGCAGCTGATTGAAGATGAACAGCAGCTGTTGCGTCAGGCGACGGCGGATTTCTGGCGGCGCCATTGCTATCCGCTGACGCTGGATATTGCGCGCGTCATCGTTGCGGAATGGAGCGGGCCGGAACAGCTATTGTCGACGCTGCGCCCGTGGCTGCAGGGCGAGTCGCCCAGCCTGCGCCTGGCGCCGCACGACAGTGAAACCCTGACATCGCGCCACAGCAGCAACCTGGCACGCATTGCCGAAATGAAAGCGCAGTGGCGGGCGCTGGGCGAAGAGGTGCTGACGCTGGTCGGGCAGTCTGATGTTGATAAGCGCAGCTACAGCAGTAAAAACCTGCCGCTGTGGGTCAGCAAAGTCAGCGCCTGGGCGCAGAGCGAGACCGCGGATTACCAGATTCCCACCGAGCTGGCGCGTTTCGGTCAGCAGGTGCTCAATGAAAAAACCAAAAAGGGCGCGCCACCGCAGCACCCGTTGTTTGCTGCCATTGATACGTTCCTGGCGCAGCCGCTGTCGCTGCGCGATTTGGTGATTGCACGCGCGCTGGTGGAGGTGCGTCACGCGGTGCGTAAAGAGAAACGCCTGCAGGCGCTGCTGGGGTTTGACGATCTGCTGAGCCGGCTGGACGAGGCGCTGCAACAGCCCGGCGGCGAGCAGCTGGCGCAGGCGATTCGCCAGCGTTTTCCGGTGGCGCTGATTGACGAATTCCAGGATACCGACCCGCTGCAGTACCGTATTTTCCGCACGCTCTATTTACAGCAGCCGCAGCATGCGCTGCTGCTGATTGGCGACCCGAAACAGGCTATCTATGCCTTCCGCGGTGCGGACATCTTTACCTATATTCGCGCGCGCAGTGAAGTTCACGCCCACTACACGCTGGATACCAACTGGCGCTCGTCACCGGCGATGGTGGAGAGCGTCAATCAGCTGTTTATGCGCCAGCCCGCCCCGTTTCTGTTTGCGGACATCCCGTTTCTGCCGGTCAATGCCGCGCCGCCCAATCAGCGTTTGTCGCTGAGTATCGACGGCGAGGAGCAGGCCGCGCTGCGCTTTTGGCTACAGCCGGGCGCAGGCTGCAGCGTCAGCGAATACCAGCAGCTGATGGCGCAGCAGTGTGCCGCCGATATTAGCCGCTGGCTGCAGGCGGGTCAGCAACAGCGCGCGCTGCTGGGCAAAACACCTGACCAGCGGCCGGTGCAGGCCTCGGACATTACCGTACTGGTGCGCAGCCGGAACGAAGCCAATCTGATTCGCGCCGCACTCAATCAGCTCGGCATCCCTTCGGTGTATCTCTCCAACCGCGACAGCGTGTATACCACGCCCGAGGCGCGAGAACTGCTGTGGCTGCTGCAGGCGATCCTCGCGCCCGAGCAGGAGCGTATGCTGCGCACCGCGCTGGCCACGTCGCTGTTTGCCTTTGATGCCGCGCAGCTGGACGCGCTGGATCAGGATGCGCGCGGCTGGGATGCGCTGGTGGATACCTTTGCCCGCTGGCAGCAATTGTGGCACCAGCGTGGCGTACTGCCGATGCTGCGTCAGCTGATGCTGGAGCGCCAGCTGGCAGAAAACCTGCTGGCCTCAGAGAATGGCGAGCGTCGCCTGACCGATCTGCTGCACCTCGGCGAACTGCTGCAGGAGGCGGCGGCCCAGCTCGACAGTCCGCACGCGCTGGTGCGTTATCTGGCGCAGCAGATCGCCCGACCAGACAGCCAGTCGGCCAGCCAGCAGCTGCGGCTGGAGAGCGACCGCCACCTGGTGCAGATTGTCACTATCCATAAATCCAAGGGGTTACAGTATCCGCTGGTGTGGCTGCCGTTTGCCGCCGGTTTCCGTGAGGCCGATATCGCGCTCTATCACGACCGCGAGCATTACAACGCGGTGCTGGATTTGCAGAATGATGAGCAAAGTCTGGCGCTGGCAGAGCAGGAGCGGCTGGCAGAGGATTTACGCCTGCTGTACGTGGCGCTGACGCGTTCGGTGTATCACTGCAGCGTTGGTGTCGCCCCACTGTTTCGCGGCACGCGCAAGAAAGAGGGCGAGAGCGATTTACATAAAAGCGCGCTGGGTTTCCTGCTGCAGCGCGGCGAGCCGGCCACCGCAGAACAGCTGGCGAGTTTACTGCACGACATCAGCGTGACCGGAACCGAAGTGGTGCTGGCGCAGCCGCAGGGCCATGAACGCTGGCAGGCGCTGGACGAGGTTGACGATGCGCTGGATGCGCGCAGCGTCACGCGCGCGCTGGCCGATCCGTGGCGTGTCACCAGCTACTCCGGGCTGCAGCAGCACGGCAGTCACCGTATGCTGGATGTAATGCCGGGCTTCGATGCGGAAGCGGTCGGGGAAGATCGCGAGGCGGAAGTGCTGGAAACCGCGCTGACGCCGCACCATTTCCCGCGTGGCGCAGCGCCCGGGACTTTCCTGCATACGCTGTTTGAATCGCTCGACTTCACCCAGCCGCCGTCAGCGCCGCAGCTGGAACAGCAGTTGCAACAGAGCGGCTATCCGCTGCACTGGCAGCCGATGCTGAGCGAGTGGATTACCCGCGTGGTGAACACGCCGCTCAACACTGAAGGGGTCCGGCTGAGCGACATCACACCGGGCAATCGCCTGATCGAGATGGAGTTCTATCTGCCGATTGACGGACTGCTGACGGCACCGGCGCTGGACGCGTTAATGCGGCAGGATCCGCTGTCGCGTCAGGCGCCGCCGCTCGACTTCCGCCAGGTGCAGGGCATGCTGAAAGGCTTCATCGACCTGGTATTTCGCTGGCAGGGCAAATACTATCTGCTGGATTACAAATCTAACTGGCTGGGCGAGAGCCATCAGGCATACACACCGCAGGCGATGGCGCAGGCGATGATCGACCACCGTTACGATTTGCAGTATCAGCTGTATACGCTGGCGCTGCATCGCTATTTGCAGCACCGCCTGACGGATTACGATTATGAACAGCATTTTGGCGGCGTATTCTATCTGTTTTTACGCGGCATGGATGGCAGCTCGCCGGATAACGGGGTGTTCCATACCCGACCGACGTCAGATTTCGTTTCACAACTGGATAGCCTGTTTCGCGGGCCGGGAGCAGCAGCATGAGTAGCATGAGTACGCTATTGGCACAGGCGGCAGAACTGCGCCTGCTGCGGGCGCTGGATATTCAGTTTGCCCGGCTGCTGGCCGACGACGATCGGCCCGCGCATCTGCTGGCGGCTGCCTGTCTCAGCGCGGAAGCCGGTGACGGTCACGTCTGCCTGCCGTTGTCGCAGCTTACCCGCGAAGGGCTGTTCAGCGGTCGTCATCCGGAGCTGGCGCACGCCATCTGGCAGGCCGCCGGCGAGCCGCAGGACTGGCCGACGCTGCTGGCGGACTGGCAGGCGCTCAGCGCCAGCGATCGCCCGGCGCCGGTGGTGCTGCGTGATAACCGGCTCTATCTGCACCGGCTCTGGCATCACGAAGGGGAAGTGGCGCGCTTCTTCCAGCCACAGGCGGCGCCGCAGCTGTTTGCGCCCGAACAGGTGCGCAGCGTGCTGGATACCTTTTTCGGCAGCCAGCCTGAGGACTGGCAGAAAATTGCGGCGGCGGTGGCGCTGACGCAAAAAACCGCGGTGATCTCCGGCGGGCCTGGCACCGGCAAAACCACCACGGTGGCGAAGCTGCTGGCAGCGCTGATTCGCCTCAGTGAGGGAACCCTGCGCATTCAGCTGGCCGCCCCTACCGGCAAGGCGGCGGCGCGGCTCACCGAGTCGCTGGGTAAGGCGCTGCGCAGTCTCGACGTCAGCGATGCGGAGCGCCAGCGTTTTCCGGCAGAAGCCACCACGCTGCACCGTTTACTCGGTGCCCAGCCGGAGACGCAGCGCCTGCGCTACCACGCCGGTAATCCGCTGCATCTCGACGTGCTGGTGGTCGATGAAGCCTCAATGGTCGATCTTGGCATGATGGCAAACCTGATCGCCGCGCTGCCCGCTCACGCGCGGGTGATTTTTCTCGGCGATCGCGACCAGCTGGCCTCGGTTGAAGCCGGTGCGGTACTCGGGGATATCTGCCGCTGTGCTGAGGCGGGCTACAGTCCGGTGCGCGCGCTGCAGCTCACCACGCTGACCGGCTGCGAGGTTGCCGGCACCGATGATGCGGTGGCCCCGGCGGTGCGTGATGCCATCTGCCTGCTGCGCAAAAGCTACCGTTTCGCGGCGCACTCCGGCATCGGTCAGCTGGCTGCGGCGGTCAACGCCGGCGAAGCGCAGGCGGTCGAGGCGGCCTTTCAGGCGGGCTTCAGCGATATCGTGCGCCAGCCGCTCAACGATGCCGAAGCGTATCAGGCGATGCTGACGCAGATTGCCGAAGGCTATCGGCCATTTCTCCAGCTGATTAACCAGCGTGCCGCACCGGCCGAGGTGATTGCTGCGTTTGGCCGTTATCAGCTGCTGTGCGCCCTGCGCGAAGGGCCATTTGGCGTGCAGGGGCTCAATCAGCGTATTGAGCACAAGCTGATGCAGCTGCAGCTGATTCGTCGTCCGGCAGGGGGCAGCCGCTGGTATCAGGGACGTCCGGTGATGGTGACGCGTAACGACAGCGCGCTTGGCCTGTTCAATGGTGATATCGGCATTACGCTGTTCGATGAGGAAGGGCTGCTCAAGGTGTTTTTCCCGCTGCCTGATGGCAGCATCAAAGCGGTACAGCCAAGTCGCCTGCCGGCCCATGACACGGCATGGGCGATGACGGTGCACAAATCACAGGGTTCGGAGTTTGACCACACCGCGCTGGTGATGCCGGCTCAGTTCCTGCCGGTACTGACGCGCGAGCTGATTTATACCGCCATTACCCGGGCGCGCAGCCAGCTGACGCTGTTCAGTGATGAAGCGGTGTTCCGGCGCGCGGTGCAGTTGCGCACGCAGCGGCGCAGCGGGCTGCTGGATCGCTTAGGGGGAGAAGAGGGCAGATGATTGCGCCGCCGCGGGGAATAGCCCTCAGCGGCGCTTTGATGAGCAGTGGCGCTTAGCGTAAATCTGCCATCAGCACTTTGGAACGACGCTGATAGTTGTACATCTGCTTTTTGCTTTCAGGCAGCGATTCAATATCCACCGGCGTGAAGCCGCGCTCCTGGAACCAGTGGATACTGCGTGTTGTCAGCACGAACAGCTTCTTCAGCCCCATCTGCCGCGCCTGCAGCGCTACGCGCTCCAGCAGCAGCTCGCCGCGTGACGAGCTGCGATAGTCGGGGTGCACCGCCACGCAGGCCATCTCGCCGATTTGCTCGTCCGGGAACGGATAGAGCGCCGCGCAGGCGATGGTCATGTTGTCGCGCTGAATAATGGTGAATTTGTCGATCTCCATCTCCAGCTGCTCGCGTGAACGGCGCACCAGAATGCCCTGCTGCTCCAGCGGACGAATCAGTTCGAGAATCCCGCCGATGTCATTGATGTTGGCGCGGCGAATCTGCTCTGCCGACTCCATGACAATCTGCGTACCGATACCGTCACGCGAGAACAGTTCCTGCAGCAGTGCGCCATCTTCCTGATAGCTGATCAGATGGCTGCGGCGCACGCCGCTGCGGCAGGCTTTGACCGCGCCACGCAGGAAACGCACGGTGCCGGAGAGAAAATCACCGTCGCTCTCCATTTCATCAATACGCGTCTGCGCCTCGTTCGGGAACAGCTCGGAAATGATGGTGCCTTCGCGGTCGGTTACGCCCTGTTCGGAGCAGAAACCGATCATCTTCTCAGCTTTCAGCTTAATCGCCAGCTGCGTCGCCACCTCTTCCGAGGTCAGGTTAAAGCTTTCGCCGGTCACCGAGACCGCCACCGGACCCAGCAGCACAATGGCATTGTTATCCAGCTGACGATGGATCGCCTCTTCGTCAATCCGGCGGATGCGGCCGCTGTGGCAGTAATCGACGCCGTCATCCACGCCCAGCGGCTGAGCGATGATGAAGTTACCGCTCACCACATTAATATGCGCGCCCTGCAGCGGCGTATTATTCAGGCTCATCGACAGACGCGCCGTAATATCGAGCTGTAAACGCCCGGCCGCCTGCTTCACCAGCTCCAGCGATTGGGCATCAGTCACGCGCGTGTGTTTGTGGTAAATCGGCTCCAGCTGCTGCTGCGCGAGGCTGGCATCGATCTGCGGCCGTGCGCCATAAACCACCACCAGGCGAATGCCGAGACTATGCAACAGGCCGATATCGTTAACGATGCTGGAGAAGTTCTCATGCTCGATGGCCTCGCCACCCAGCATGATGACAAACGTCTTGTCACGGTGGGCATTAATATAGGGAACGGTATGGCGAAAACCCTGAACCAGTTCGGTACTGCGTTCCTTCACGGCAAACCCTCTGTGAATGGTTATTCGAAATTTATGTATTTTTATGCTCTTTCGCCACTTTTTGCAAGCATCGGACCTGACGTTACTTTACGATTTTCCTGATGCAAGCCACGCTAACAGACTGCATTATCTGGTTTTTCCGGCAAGACAAGACATTCCTCATTGAATAAAGTTTTCGCCTTCTGCTCGTCAACTGACGATTTTTTAGACATAACACAGTAGCTGGAGCGGCATGTCCGAAGCTTTTACCCGAAGACGACTTTTACAGGGCGCAGGTGCGCTGTGGTTGCTGAGCGTGACGCGCAGCGGTTTTGCGGCCAGTCAGCACATTGTGGCCGTACGCATCTGGCCATCCTCGACTTACTCGCGCGTGACGCTGGAATCCAGCGTCGCGCTGCACTATAAGCAGTTCACGCTGAGCAATCCCGAACGGCTGGTGATCGATATCCAGAACCTGCATATCAACAGCGCGCTGAAAGGCATCGATAAGCTGGTGCGGGTGGACGATCCCTACATTAAAACCGCGCGCGTCGGTCAGTTCGATCCCACCACGGTGCGCGTGGTGCTGGAGCTGAAGCGCAGCGTGGCATCGAAAACCTTCACCCTCGATCCGGTCGCCGGTATTCGCCACCGGCTGGTGGTCGATCTCTATCCCAGCCAGTCGTCACAGGAAGAGGATCCGCTGCTGGCGTTACTGAAGGATTACAACCAGGGTGAACTGGAGCGCGATCAACCGGCGCAGGCGCCGCTACCGGGTAAAGCCGGGCGCGATCGACCGATTATTATCATGATCGATCCCGGTCACGGCGGGGAAGATCCCGGCGCGCACGGCAAGTACAAAACGCGCGAGAAAGATATCGTGCTGAAGATTGGACGCTATCTGAAAGCGCTGATCGACAAAGAACGTAATATGAAGGCTTACATGACGCGCAACGAAGATGTGTTTATACCGCTGCGCGTGCGGGTCGCGAAAGCGCGTAAGCAGCGCGCCGATCTGTTTGTCTCGATTCACGCCGATGCTTTTACCAGCCGGGCGGCGCGCGGCTCTTCGGTCTTCGCGCTCTCCACCAGCGGCGCAACCTCGGCCGCTGCGCGCTTTCTCGCCCAGACGCAGAACGAAGCGGATTTGATCGGCGGGGTCAGCATGAGCGGCGATCGCTATCTCGACCACACCATGTTCGATATGGTGCAGCGGCAGACCATCAGCGACAGTCTGAAGTTTGGCAAAGAAGTGCTGACGCGCATGGGCCACATTAACCACCTGCATAAACGCACGGTGGATCAGGCCGGCTTTGCGGTGCTGAAAGCGCCGGATATCCCGTCGATTCTGGTGGAAACGGCGTTTATCAGTAACGTTGAAGAGGAGCGGAAGCTACGTACGCCGCGCTATCAGCATCAGGTGGCGGAAGCCATTCTGCATGGTATTAAGGCGTATTTTGACAAAGGCGGCGTGCTGGCACGGCGTTAGGGCAGGGCGGCAACGATGCCGCTTTTTTACCGGGCGCAGAAACAAAAAAACACCCGTCAGGGTGTTGTGATGTTCTTCCGCAGAAGAAGTGGTTGCGGGGGCCGGATTCGAACCGACGACCTTCGGGTTATGAGCCCGACGAGCTACCAGGCTGCTCCACCCCGCGTCCGTCTGTCGCGCTGAGCGACTTTGCACATTGTCTTCTTCGTTAAGACAATTGGTTGCGGGGGCCGGATTCGAACCGACGACCTTCGGGTTATGAGCCCGACGAGCTAC
>NZ_VOQX01000068.1:0-24873 GCF_016643525.1 Pantoea sp. Morm
GGATGCACACACCGTCCGGATAAATTACACAGTGCCGGATTGACACACACAAAAACCGGAGTAAATAATACGGTAAACGAGATTATACCGGAATGCAGTCGCTCAGCATTGCTCCCTGATTAAAATACTTAAAATTAAACATGCCCGGCAGGATTGAAATAATCCAGGCTCACAAGGAATATCCGCATGGCGCGCAGGAACATATACTTTAAAGAAAAAACGGAAAGGGAAGTGCAGGAGCTCGTGCAGATTGAACTGCAAAATGGTGCCAGTCACGGAGAGGTTAACTTTTCCTCCGTTGTGAATGAACTCGTCGGCATCGGTCTGATGGTGAAAAAACACCAGGGCGAGGGGAATAAATTCGACATGGAAGAATTTAACCGGGATTTAATACGCCGCGTGGCGGGCACCCGTGAGGGAACCAGCATCATGATGGCCATGCTCACTGAAATGTATCTGCATCTGCGCGGTGAGTCCGGGCCGCAGGCGCTGGAAGAGATGATTGACCAGAACCTGACAGGAATGAGCACGGCTGAAGATAAAGCCGAGAGCAAACACTTTATTCTTGAAGAGTGACTTTCTCTGTATAAGATTTTAAATCCGGTAGCGTAACACTACCGGATTATGCACCATACGCTGCTCTGGCTGATGAGTGCCCTTGATGGTGGCTTTAATCCAGTTGCACAGGATGTTTTTTTTTGAGCTCTCTCTGATTCATTCACTCCGTAACCGTGATTATTCGGTGAAATAAAACGATATGGCTTTTTCAGGTGAGGGTGAAGAGTGGGGTGAATTACTCTTTAAGGCTGGAACTTTCATAGCATTGACGTAAGCCATCCTGCTTGTCAAAAATTTCAGGCAAAGCTTCTGGATAACAGTATCGTTACTCAGGAATGTTAATCTTATTCACCTTCTCATGACCCAATGAGTTTACTATATAGTTATTTCTCATGGCCGCCGTGCGTGAATACTCCCGCTGCGGCGGCAATGCCTCTGGTTTCAATCTCTGCTGTGGAAAATAAAGGGAGTGGATGAGCAGACTATTTATTAATTTTAATGAAAATAATCAGGTGTTTTTTTAATCAGGACTCCTGCTGTTTACCCGTGAGCGGATTCTCGGCCACCACCACTTTTTCCAGAATAAACTCGTCAAATAATATGGCCAGCTCGCGTAGTCTTCTGACCTCGTCGTTCTCCGGCAGCTGCTGCTCCGTTAAATAATTCAGTGAGGCCAGCAGGCGCTGCTGTATTTCCATGTTCACGCTGCGGCGGTTAAAGCGGGCACTGATTTCCATGTCACGCCGTAAAGTCTCCGGAAAGCTGCTGCTGAAGGCCGTATTTTTTCCGGGGGCGAACGGTTTCTTTTCTGCCTGTCTCATTTCATTCTGCTGAAACTCCGCCCGGATAATATCCAGACGAGACTGAATAAACTCATCGAACATCCTGGCCAGCGCAACCAGCCGCTGTCCCTCATTCGTTTTTATGACGTGACGGCGGGGTGAAAACTGCATCGACGTTATTAACCGGCTGATAATTTCATCGTTGGTGGTAAATCGCCGGACGCGCGCCGCCACGCGTAATTCCATCAGCAGATTTTCCGGCAGCCACAGTTTCCGGTACTGCATTTCACCGCGGGCATATTTACGCGGTCGTCCGCGCCCGTCGCCCATCTTTTCTTTTACTTTCATGCGTTATTACCCCCTTTCGAGGCTCACCCTGGACAGGCAGCAAGCGTACGCCACGGCCTTTCAGGATTAATCCTAAAAAAATGCATGAGAGTCCTTAAAAGTGTGACATGTGTCACAGATTTTTTTTTATTGAGAAAATGTACACTTACGACGCGTTACGTCTGTTTACGCACACTGACATTTCTTTAACTCAAATCGAGGGTTTTACACATGAAAGTTGTCACGTCATACCCGGCACAGGTGCAGGGGTCTGCGGGAGCCTGCCCGGCGCTCAGCGAGGCGGCGCCACAGGGACATATCGGCATCACCCGTCGCGCCTTTAGCCTGCTTTCGCGCCACCGCGCGAACGTGCTGCTGATGGCGCTGGTCATTCTGGTCCTGGCTCTGCCGCACCTGGTCCGCGCCGAAGACCTGCTCTCCAGCCAGAAGCAGGATGCCAAGGATACGTTTGGCCATGGCAGCACCGTCGAGTGGGGGTTGTACATCGCGGAAATTATCATTTCCATTATCACCTTTATCAAAACCCGCAACCCGGCGCTCTTCGTAGGCGGCCTGGCTTTCCTTATTGTTATCACCCGCACGTTCTTCGCCCTGGCCGGTTAATCCCGCATGGACAGGGACTCGCTTCAGTACCAGTTCCCGGAAACCCTCAATCAGCAGAAACGCCTTATCGGACTCCCCACAGAGGAAGCCGTGCTCATCCTTGCGTGCGCCGGCATCGGCCTGCTCTGCGACATGTTCATCATCATGCTGATTGTGGCCGCCGCGCTCTGGCTGCTGGTTCGCCACCTGAAGAAGGGGCAGGGCACCTGGTGGCTCCTGAACCTTCTTTACTGGTACCTGCCCACCGCGCTGCTCCGGCTGCAATTCCGCCGCGTGCCCGATTCGGGCAACCGGCACTGGATGCAGTAACCCGCGCGCCGCCTCCGGGTGGCGCTTATTAAAAGGATAGCGCTATGAAGTATCAGGTCCGGGAGGGGCGCAACCGGGTAATCATTCTGGCCCTGTGCGCGCTTTCGCTGCTCGTGTTTATTCTCGCCGCCAGCACCGTCGTCACAGGCGCGCTGGCGTGGCACTTTGCGAAAACGCAGAAGACGCAGACCATTCCGATGATGTTTGACCGCCCGTTCACCTCCGATTCCGCCTCCGGAGACGCGGCCTTAAACGGCATGCTGGTGCGCTCATTCATCAACCTCCGCCTCTCCGTCACGCCGGAAACCGTGGACAGCCAGCACGCCGCCCTGCTGCGCTTTGTTCCCGCTGAAAACCGTGACGACATGAAAAAGCAGCTTGCCGCCGAAGCCGAGTACATCAAAAAGAACGGCGTCTCCTCCGTGTTCCGCATCGATGACGAAATGACCGACACCACCACCGGCGACGTCATCGCCCAGGGCACGCTGAGCGCCAGCACCATCAACGGCAACCTGAAGACTTCGCTTCCGGATGCGCACAAAGCCTACCGGCTCAGCGTGCACTACGTGGACGGCCTTATCCGCCTGACGGCCTTCCCCGAGGTGCCCTGGACCCAACCTGAACGCCGCCCGCAACAGGACTGAACCCATGAAAATGACCCTTTCCGCCATCGCCGTTGCCGGCGCGCTGGCGCTGCTGCCTGCCGCCGCGCAGGCCGCCGTGCCCGGACCGGCCGGTACGCCGTTTGAAAACAACGCGCACCTGAAGGCGCAGATGAGCAACACCAGCCCCAATAAAATCATCATCGACGGGGAGCTGATTACCGGCATCACCGGTCCCGAAAACGCCTATACGAAGGCCAACACCGCCGATGGCGCGCTGCTGATTACGCCCCTCACCGGGCAGGACTTTACCATCTTCCTGGAGACCGCCGGGGGCGTCGGCGTCTCGATAGACGTTTCCCCCAAACCCGGCAACGGCCGCACGCTGCACCTGGTCCCGGCAGGCGTGCCGCTGAAGTCCAACCCGGACGCGAAAGCGTGGGAGGAGAGCCAGCCCTTCCAGAAAACGCTGGTGAGCGTGGCCCGCAGCGTCGTCAACGGCGACGTACCGGAGAACTACACCGAGGTGAAGGCCTCGCGCGGCCCGGCGTATAATCCGCCCGCAGGGGTGTTGCTGACGCCGGAGCGCCAGCTTGCCGGCTCGCACCTGCGGGTGATGCGCTACCGCATGAAAAACACCGGCTACGTCACGCGCGCGCTCAGCGAAAAGCAGTTCTGGCAGAAAGGCGTGCGCGGCGTGATGCTGTCGACCCGCACCCTGTATGCAAACGGCGAGGGCTTCGTGTGGGTGATTTTCTCCACTGACGCGGAGGGCGGGTCATGAGCAACATCAATACCGCCACGCGCCGCCGCCAGTGGGTGATTGCCGGCGTGTCCGCTGCGGTCATGCTGGCGGTGGGCGGCGGCATCTGGGCCTACTCGCACCATCAGGCGGAGCTGAACCGCCCCGCACCGAAGACAGCGCCGAACCTGACCGGCGGCCTGATTACCACCTCCTTTACCGAGGGCGTGGCCACCTCCGCGCTGCAGCAGCAGCAGAACAAGACCGCGGGCCTTGAGCGCAACCTTGGCGAGCTGACCAGCTCGCTGAAAAACCAGAACGACGAGCTGAAAAAGCAGCTCAGCACGATGGCTGACGCCATCGCGCAGCTGCAGACGCAGCAGTCACAGGGAAACAGGGCGCCGAACGGCACGACCGTGACGCCACCGGCGGCAACACCGCCTGCTGGCGGCCCGGTTTCCGGCGGACCGTCCGGACCGGCGCAGTGGAGCATCAATAATCCGGGCAGCGGATCGGCTGCGGGACAGGGCGCACAGTTCTATCGCGCGCAGGGGCAGGGCTTCTACCCCGGCGCCGGCACGGTGCGTCCGGGCGGCCTGAACCGCGACACCTTCACCTACGCCTCGCTCACCGACAAAAAGACGAAGCTGCCCTGGATTCCCTCTGGCTCCTTCTCCGAGGCGGTGATGATTGAGGGCGCCGACGCCAATGCCAGCGTGACCGGTCAGCAGAACACCTCGCCGGTGGTCATTACCCTGCTCGGGGACGTCTCCATGCCCAACGGAAAGACCTGGAATATGGACCAGTGCCGCGTTACCGGGGAAATGTACGGCGATATCTCCAGCGAGCGCGGCGAGGTGCGTACCAAAAACATCAGCTGCATCCTGAAGAACGGCAAGCACATCGACATGCCGTTCGACGGCCACGTGTCCTTCCAGGGCAAGGTGGGCATCCGCGGTAAGCCGGTGATGCGTAACGGCGCCATTATCGCCAACGCCGGGGCGGCCGGCCTGCTGTCAGGCTTCGGTGAGGGCATCAAGTCAGCCGCCACGCCGACGGTGGGGCTCGGCGGCAGCGCGTCAGTGGGCGCGGGAGATATCTTTAAGCAGGGCATCGGCGGCGGCGCCAGCAAGGCGGCGGACACGCTGAGCCAGTACTGGATTAAGCGCGCCGAGCAGTATCACCCGGTAATTGATATCGGGGCCGGTAACGCCGTGACCGTGGTGTTCCAGCAGGGCTTCCGCCTGGAAACCATTGAGGATACCGAGGCCGAGAAGGCGAAGAAAGAGGCGCCGCAGCCGGTGGTGCAGCAGACCGCGGCGAACCAGCCGGTCAGCAGCGGCGGCGGCAACAGCGCCCCGGTGTTAAACCCCGATGAAGTTCTGCGTCAGGCCAGCCAGCTGCGCCTCGGCGACACCATTAACTGACAGGAGTGAGAGATGGAAAACTGGTACGTGGCACAGACGAAGTGGGCGCAGGAAAAGTACGCACAGCAGCATCTTACTGAACAGGGCGTCACCTGCCTGCTGCCGGTGTTCTCCCGCGTCCGCCTGCGCAACGGCAGGGTGCGCGGCGTGACGCCGCAGCCGCTCTTTCCGGGCTACCTGTTTGTACGCTTCGATCCGGAGGTGGTGCACACCACTTCCATCAAGGGCACGCGGGGGATATCCACTCTCATCAGCTTTGGCGGCCTGCCGTCGGTGGTGCCCGACCACGTCATCTCGCAACTGGAGGCCGGCTGGGAGGGCGTCCCGCTCGACACGGATGCGCCGCTGGACGGCGACCGCGTGATGATCGAGGACGGGGCCTTTGAGGGACTGGAGGCGGTATGGTGCGAGTCGGACGGCATGAAGCGCGCCGTTCTGCTCCTGACCCTGATAAGCCGGCAGGTGCGCGTGCCGGTGGAAAGCCACCTGCGCTTTCATATCACCGCGCGCGGGGCGGCAGCATGATCAGGACATTTAAAAGCCGCATCAAAACGTATCAGCGCCCGGCGTTTTATTCCATATCCCTGCTGCTGGTCATCAATACGTCTATCGTCGCCTGGGGGATGCGCTCGGGGACGGTGGGTTTCCCCGGCTGGCCATTCTGGCGTCTGTCCCTGGTGATTTCCGCCGGCGTCATCTGGTGGCAGTGGCGCGCTGAGTGCCCTGAACAGGTAATGATTGCCGGCATCATGGCGTTTGTATGGGCATTGCTGCCGGTATGCTGGTTCTTTGTGGCGTTCTGGAACTGGCAGCTGCCTGTGACGGACCCCGGCTGGCCGGTTTATCCGTCGGTATTTTCGTCGGTTATATGCTGGCTTCTCACGTTTCTTCAGATGCTGTTCCGGGGGGCCAGATGAATACATCAGTGGAAAAGCGGCGGCATCGCCACCTGAGGCGGATGCGCATGATGGCCGCGTACCGGACGGGCTGTCATTCACCTTATGTGTGTAACGGGAGCAGCCATGAATAGACGTACCTGCAGTGAACAGCTTACCCGCCGCCGCATCGCCCGCCTGCGTCAGCGCAGTCTGGCCCGCCGTCCGGCGCGGGCGCACCGGGTGCACCCGTTCTGGTACGCCGTGCCGGTTGCCCTGTATGCTTTTGCGCTGGGCTGCGACACGGAGTGGCTGTTCTGGATACTCGCGCTGCTGGGTCCCGCAAGCCTCTGTCTGCTGGAAATGTTCCGCCTTAACCTCTGGAAAAAGAGGTGAAGGCGGTGATAAAACCTGAGCGTCATGAGTTCACCTTCACTTCAGGGGGCAGCCATGAATAAACGTACCCGCAGGGAACAGCGTATCCGCCTCTGCGCGCTGCAGCTCCGCTACCGTAAAGCGTGGAAGACGCAGGCGAGCAGCTGCCAGCTGGCGGCGATGCTCACTGAAATCGAGGCGATTCAGCAGTATCTGGCCGCTGACAGCCAGCCGCAGGAGGCTTTATGCAGGTGAGCTTTCAGCGACTCGCACTTTTCAGCGCATTGGCCTGCTTCACCGCCGGGATAACGCTGATGCTGCATCAGCTCTGCTGAGTCATTCCCGTCCGATATAAGCATCACTGTGCCTTCACCAGGGCATCCCGCAGTACCCGGCATTATCACCGTTCCATTCATCTTAATTAGCGCGGCGGCCCGGCCGCCACTGAGGATCACCCCATGCAAAAACTTTTTGCGTGCGCACTGCTGTGCGCTGCGCTCACCGGCTGCGCCGGCATGAACTCTGACTTTGACTGCAATAAAACCGCCACCGACCAGTGCCTGTCGATGTCCGATGCCAGCAAACTGGCATCGAAAGGTAAAAGCCTCGACGACCTGACCGCGCAGAAGGAGGCCGGCCCAAAGCCTGCGGCTGAGGCGCTGGCGACGCCCGGCAACGTGAAGCCCGCCGTTAACCCTTACCGCCCCGTGAGCGCGGCGACGCTGACACCCCGACCTGTCTCCGGTCAGGCGCTGAGCGTAGACAGCCTCCGCGCGTCCACGGTGCCGGTTCGTACAGCGGCACCGGTGGTGCCGGGCGACTACAGCGGACCGGGCCAGGTGGACGCCCGACGCATCCCGGACGCCACGCAGCGCCTGTGGATAGCGCCGTGGGTCGACGAGCAGGACAGTTTCCATCAGCCCGCCGTGGTCGAGTTCGTGAAGCAGAAATCGCGCTGGGATGAAGACTTCCGCGTCATCAGTGAGGGGGAATAATGAAAAAGCGATTTTCTTTCTGCGCTGCGCATGGGCAGCCGGCGTCCGCAGCGTCTGCGGCCGCACTGCATCACCGGGGCCAGCCCGGGCTGCTGATAGTAGATGTACCTCCTTATGGGCATTTCATTGCGCCTGGCACTCCCGGTGCCGGAAAGTCCGCTCTGCTTCGTGACGCTGAGTCAGCCATTCTGTATCCGGAGACGCTGGGTTCTGTATACCGCTTCCGTACTGAGGACAATTGTCAGGAGGATGGCGATGCTCAGTAACGTTATCGATCACCTCGCCGGCATTCTCAGCAGCAGCCGGGACGAGGGCGGCGCAAAGCTTGCCCGCCAGAAGCTGCAGGAAAGCTTCAGCTATCCTTCGCTCACCAGCCTGCTGCCGTGGCGCGAGTTCGACGAGAAGTCCGAACTCTTCATTAACAACCGCTCGGTGGGCTTCATTATGGAAGTGGCACCGCTTGCCGGCGCCAACCAGCAGGTGGTGCAGGCGCTGGACGACCTGTTGCGCAAAAAGCTGCCGCGTAAAACGCCGGTCACGGTGCTGATGGTGGCCAGCAAGTGCGTGGGCGACATGCTGGAGCACGGGCTGAGCCGCGACATGTGGAAGGGCGACATGGCGCCGCGCCTGAACGCGATTACCAAAGCCTTCTGGGAGCGATCGGCGCTGAAGGGGCTGGCCAACGAGCGTGAATATCCGCTGTATCTGCGCAACTACCGCGTGTTCCTGGTGTATGCGCACCCAGGCACCGGCGGCATCAAGTCACTGGACGCGGTGGCTCAGGTGCGCGAAACGCTGCGCGTCTCGATGCTGGCCGCGCACATGGACACGCGCCGCGTGGGACCGACAGAGTTTCTGTCCGTTATCCGCGAGCAGCTCAACTACCGCCCCGGGCAGGTCAGCGCCGCCAGCGAGCACTGGAACCCGGAGCAGGAGCTGCACCGCCAGTGCATCGACACCAGCACCGAAATGGAGGTGCACCCGGATCACCTTCGCCTGACAACGGGTCGCCAGCCCGGCGACAGAGCGATCAGTGCAGACGGTAACGGGGCGGTGGTGAGTACGCGCATCGTGAACATGCAGCTTACGAAGGTGCCGAAGCAGTTCGCACTCTGGCAGGCCGCCGACAACCTGCAGAACATGCGCTTTCCCGATCTCGGTATTCCCTGTCCGTTCCTGCTGAGCTGGACCATCTGCGTGGAAGACCAGGTCAGCAGCCAGAACGAGGCGTTTCGCAAAGAGCAGGATATGGGCAAGAAGGCCAACTCCTCCTACGGCAAGCTGTTCCCCAACACGCAGCGCACTTACGAGGAATGGCGCGACCTGCGCATGGGACTGGCCAGCAACGAAATTGCCATGTGCAGCTTCAACCTCAACCTGACGCTGTTCACGCCCGACAGCGACAGCGAGCAGCAGCGCTGTGAACTCTCGGCCATTAACGTGTTCCGCAAAAATGACCTCGAGATATCCGCACCGCGCTACCAGCAGCTTCGTAACTGGCTGACGTCGCTGCCGTTCCTGATGCAGGAGGGGCTGTGGGACGACATGAAGCACATGAACGCCACCCTGCGCTGCAAGAGCTTTAACGCCGTGAACCTGATGCCGGTGGTGGCCGAGCGCCAGATGGCGGCGTCCGGCAGCCCGCTGCCAACCTACCGCAACGCGCTGGCCTTCTTTGACATGTTCAGCGAAAGCAACGGCGCCACCAACTTCAACATCGCGGTGACCGGCACTACCGGTGCCGGCAAGAGTTTCTTTATTCAGGAAATTCTGCGGCAGGTGCTTAACGCCGGGGGCTTCGGCTGGGTTATCGACATGGGGGGCAGCTACAGGAACTTCTGCCGTCAGGCGGGCGGCTCGTATCTCGACGGTGCAACACTGCGCTTTAACCCGTTTGCCAACGTGCGTGACATCAGGGAATCGGCTGAGGGTATTCAGGGCTTACTCACCGTTCTGGCGAGCCCCAACGAGCCGCTGGATAAGGTCAGCGAAACTATCCTGCTTAAGGGCGTGGTGGCGGCATACGAGGCGAAGCAGAACAAGGCGCGCATCGATGACGTGGTGAACTACATGACGTCTCCTGAAGTGCGTGAAGCCTACGGCGAGCAGCCCACCATCATGAACCGCATCAACGAGCTGGTGCTGCTGCTGGATCGCTGGTGCACGTGGGGAGCAAACGGCGATTACTTCAACTCGGACAATCCGACGCTTGACGGTGATACGCGCTTTGCCGTACTGGAGCTGCTGAGTCTGGAAAACCAGCCGCACCTGCTCTCCGCCATCCTGTACTCGCTGATTCTGGCGATTCAGGAAAAGATGTACCACTCGCCGCGCAGCCTCAAGAAGGTGGCCATCATCGACGAGGCCTGGCGCCTGTTCAGCGGCTCAAACCCGCACGCCGCACGCTTTATCGAGACCGGCTACCGCACGGTGCGCCGTCACCGCGGCGCGTTTATCACCATCACGCAGGGCATCAAGGACTTCACCGGCACCAAGGACCAGGCGGCACCACCGGCCGCGGCCGCCGCGTGGGACTGCTCCGGTACAAAAGTGACGCTGCTGCAGGACGCCAAGGCGTTTAAGACCTACCTCAACTCGAACCCGGATCAGTTCAGTGAAGTGGAAACGCAGGTTATCCGCGGCTTCCAGCCAGCAAAAGATACCGGCTTTAGCTCGGTCATGATTTCCACGGGCGAGAACAGCTCGTTCCACCGCGTCTTCGTCGATCCGGTGACGCGCGCAATGTTCAGCACGCGGGGAGAGGACTACCAGTACATGACCGAGGCGCAGAAGGCCGGGGCAACCAGCGAAGAGGCCGCGTACATGCTGGCCTGCGAGCCGTACATGTATCAGGCCGAGATGCTGGAGCTGGAGCGCTGGGCCGGCCTGACCCCCGCTTAAAAGAGGAATCAACCATGCAGGAAGACAAACACGCCCTATCCACTGTGGAGGGTGAAACGATGAGCGAACGGAGCGTGCGTGACGGGGTCACCGTGAGGGCGGCTCCCGGCCTGCTGCGCCGTCGTGGCGTCCGGCTGACGGCGTTTGCCGTGCTGGTCATCACGCTCAGCGCGGGCATCAGCGCGCTGGTTGCGCAGGCGGTGCAGCCGGACTACGTGGTGTTTGATATGAAAGGCACCATCGACACCTTTCGCCAGCAGACGGCGCAGTCTGCGCTGGATAAGGAAAAGCTGGAGGCGCTCACGAAGCGCTTCGGCTCGGCGCTGGACGCGAGCCTGTCGGACTGGCAGGCCGCGCACGGCGGCGTCATCCTGGTGAAGGGTGCGGTGGTGGCCGGCGTCACCGACATCACCCCGGTGATTCAGGCCGATATCGCCCGCCAGATGCAGGCGGCGCCATGAGACGGCTCGCCACAGCGGTTGTCCTGCTCGCTACAGCGGTTGCTTATCCCGCGCAGGCGAAAGAGCTGGGCACTGTCGGGCATCTGTTTCCGATTGCCGAGCCCGACCTGCTGACCTTTATCGGCCAGCGTCTGCAGGGCATGAAGGACAGCGGCGAAATGGACCGGCTGCAGCGTGAAGCGGAGGCGCGGGTGAAAGCCCACGCCGTCAGGCCGGCACCGGTGGCCGGGCTGACGCCGGCGAAAACGGACCGCGCGTTTCTATATGACCCGACCTTCACGGTGCGCGAGACCATCCGGGACATGCGCGGCAACGTCATCGCGCGGGCGGGCGATAGGGTTAACCCGCTGGATAAGGTCGCCTTCAGCGAGACGCTGTACTTCATTGACGGCGACAACCCGCAGCAGATGGCGTGGCTGAAACCTCAGCTCGCCGGGCAGCAGAACTTTAAGGTCATTCTGGTGAAGGGCAACGTGCACGACAGCAGCATCACGCTGGACAGGCCGGTGTACTTCGACCAGTACGGCACGTTAACAACAAAATTCGGCTTTGAGCACACGCCGGTGCGCATCACGCGCGCCGACAGGATGCTGAAGGTGGAGGAGGTGGCGCTGAAATGAGTCACAACGCACGGGGGCAAACGGCCCCGCAGAAGGTAAAACGTCACAACGCGCAGGTGCGTCTGGATGACGACGACAAATCCGGGCTGCGCCGCATGACCGCAGAGTTCCCGCTGTACTCGGAGTCGATGATTTTACGCGCGGCGCTGCAGACGCTGCTGGCGTGCAGCGGAGAGGTCCGGTCGGCTATCGTGCTGGCGTCGCTCACGGACAAAGATGTGGGTGAGGTGATGCGCCAGTTCGGCATGACGGTCCTGACGGGGGAGCCTCATGCAGAATGAGCGGGTGCCACACCTGGTTATCGACGGGACGTATTCTGCAGTACCCTCCACGCAGCCAGACGCAGAGCCAGCTGCGCACCCGGTCCGGAGCGCACCCGCGCCGCAGACGCACTCCAGCGGGGAGGGCGTCGTACAGACTCAGACGGCGGGTCATGATTATTACCTGAGCGAATGCATGTCAGATCACTGCCAGACCAGCGAAAACGGTGGAGGTATTCCGGGCTATGCCCTGATGATCGTCCTGTTCGTTCTGGCCTGTGTCATCGCCCGGGGAATACTTTCTCTTCTTCCTCTCCGCCCATGCAAACAATGCAGGGTTAACCTTTCCGGCCCCGTCATGCACGGCATCCCGTCGCCCGCGCCGGCACCGTTTGGCAGTCCGGCAATGGCCGCACTCGCACTCGCGCATGAGCAGACCGCCTACTGGCAGCAGCTGCTGGCCGCCTTCGCGGCCGCCATAGAAGCAGAAGGGTTTACCTTCGGCACCGATGCAGGGGAAAAGGTGGCGTTACCGTACGACACGCGCGCGCTGGCAGGTGCGGCGATTGTAAAAGCGCGCTCACGCCATATTTCGCCGCAGCGGAGTGAGGCCGATCTGGAAGATTTCCTGCTGCAGGCGGCGAGAGACGGTTACGCGGGCAGCTGGGCGGACTGGTGTCAGCGCGGCGCAGAGGCGGCGGGCTGGTATGTCATCAGGCGTGAGGTGAACCCGCTGACTGACCGTGGGTCAACGGAGTAAGGAGCAGAATATGACATACACCGAAACAGGCGTTTTGTCCGTAATAGCCGTGTTGGCAGGGGGAGGGTTAATTAACCTTGTTAACTTTCTACTTGAAAGTTCGCGCGGTCGTCAAAAGGTCCCTCCTGAAGAACAGCCCCTTCACCGGAATGGCATGGAAAAGGCCGAAGAGGAATACAACGCGAAGCTACAACGCCTCGGCGTGACCGACAGATGGTTCCGGCACGCGTGGCCGCTCACGCAGATAAGCCTGATGTGGTGCGGGCCGCCTGGCTCACTAACGAGCGATATTCCGGCAGCGTTGCGGGCGGCGTCCGGCGAACTGTCGCGCAATGGTGCGGGGAATTTCAGCTGTGACTGTCTCGCTGACGCGGGGCTTCCGCCGGGCCTGATGTGGCACATTGCCTCACGGATCACCGAAACGGGACCGTCCGTGTTTATGGATGAGTACGGCAGTAATACCCGCCCCGGCGCGTGGCGCCGCGGGTTTAAATACGTCCTGATGCCCGACAGTCAGGCGCGCGTGGCCATCCTGCTGCAGGGCACCCGGCACACCACCGCAGCGATGCTTTCATTTTATCTGTCAGAAGTGGCAGACAGACTTGAGAAAGGCGACGTAGACGGAGCGGCGCATGCTGACGACAGCGGCTGGGCCTTCCGTACCTTCCCTGCCGAATCTCCGGCAGGCGATACTGCTAACGTGTAACATACGCACTGGCGCATCATCGGATAGGGCAGGATCACGGAATGTACGATAAGGAATGGCACTGGGAATTCAGTTTTTCGCTGACACACTACGCGCTGCTCATTGTGCTGGGCCTGGTGGTGGCCACGCTGTGGTGGCGTGCGGTGGCGGATTTCCGCGGGCTGCGCCGTAAAGAGCAGCGCAACGCAGCCATGCAGAACGGTGACGCGGCCTTCTGGCACGCACGGTGGCGCAAAGATCGCGTTAACGTGGTGCTGGAATTTATCATGGCCATTATCGTTACCCTGGCATCCGCCTGCGTACTGGCGTTTTTTCTTCCGCATTACTGACTGATATTCACCCCGTTTCCTCCCCGCGTCGCGCAGGCTGTTCGTTCCTCGCGTCCGCTGCGGTACGCCTCAGCCTGCCCCCCGCAGGCAGGCCTGATTAACGTCTGACCCCGGCAGCCCCCGCTGCCGCAACCACGGAATTTCCTCTTATGACACACCCCGCTGAAATATCGGCTCAGCCGGTCGTGCGCGATCGCTGGGGCGGCTGGACGCATCCGGCCTTTTTTCTGCCGGCAGACGGCAATGAATACCCACAGCCCGGCGAGTTTGAGGCCTGGCTGAGCGCGCATCATCTGCAGGCGGCGACCACCTGGATGGAAAACGACGTCCCGGACTGGATGATGTCGGACTACCGGAAAACCGGTAACTGCGGCGCGTGGCAGCCTTCGGGCCCGGCAGGCGAGGGCTGGTTTACCGGCAGCATCCACGACACGGACGACGGCCCGGTGTGCGTATGGCTCAGACCTGATGCACAGGAGCCGGACGCATGAGGCGCTTTCTCCTGATAATGTGCCTGCTGACGGCGGGCATCATGGCAAAACCGGTGATGGCGGCAACCAGCAACGCCGGCGACGGCCGCTGGGTAAACCCCATCAGCGACGTGTGCTGGAAGTGCCTGTTTCCCATGACGCTCGGCAGCATCCAGCTGGCCTCCGGCGCCCATCCGGACACGCCGAACCCGGCCTCGCCGATTCAGCTGTGCCCCTACGGTATTTTTTACCGGCTGGGGCTCGCCATCGGATTCTGGGAGCCGCTGGCGCTCACCGACGTGACCCGCGAGCCGGGCGTGATGGTGAACATGGGCGGTTTCAAGATTGACCTCGGACGCACCGGCACCGGGCGCGGGGGGCAGAGCGACTCGCCGACGCCCGGGAGCTTCTATCACGTGCACTGGTACAAGTACCCCCTGATTTACTGGCTCAACATCATCACCAGCGAAGGCTGCATGCAGACCGGCGACATGGACATTGCCTACCTCTCCGAGGTGGACCCGCTCTGGAACGACAGCACGCTGGCGATGATTTTAAACCCCGAGGTGGCGCTGTTCAGCAACCTGCTGGCGCAGGGCGCCTGCGCCGCGGACTCCATCGCCTCCACCGCGGGCGTGCCGCTGGACCCGCTGTTCTGGTGCGCCGGCGCGCAGGGCTCGATGTACCCGTTCACGGGCTTTACCAGCAACGAGTTTTCCCCGCTGGAGGCCTCGCTGCTGGTCAGCGAGCGCATGGCCTTCAAGCTGCACCGGGAGGGACTGGTGATGGAGACGGTCGGGGCGGACGTGGCCGTGTGCTACGAATATCCGTCCCCGATCATCCCGAAGTCCCGCTGGCGTTATCAGATGGTGAACATGTACCCCGAACCCTCGGACTGTCACTCGTTCGGCACCACCACGCAGCTGTGGGGATCGGTGCACAACTCCCCGTCGTCGAAGAAGAACTTCGGCTACCTGATGTGGCGCAAGCGCAACTGCGTTTACCTGTAAGGACTCAGCATGAATATTCCACTGACTACGGCGCTGGCCCTCAGCGCCTCGCTGCTCTGCGCGTCCGCGCAGGCGGCAGAGCAGACCGTGATTTCCGGCAGCGACATGACGTACATGAAACAGCAGCAGCGCGAGCTGGAGCTGTTTAAAAGCCAGCTGCAGGGCACGAACATCACCCTGCCCGACGCGCAGCAGGGGCGGGTGGCGCAGATGCAGAATGAGATTGCCGCCGCGCAGGCAGACCAGAACAGCGCGAGCCGCCCGGCGCCGCGCGTGGTGTACTTCGTGAGCCTGGGCATTCCGGAAGAGGGGCTGCTGCCGATGCTCGCGGATGCGCGCCGTTTCGGCATTCCGGCCACGCTGCGCGGCCTGCTGAACAATGACTTCCGCCAGACCGCGGAAAAGATGTTTGAGCTGTCCAAAAAGGATAAGCAGGCGGGCGTGCAGATTGACCCCACCCTGTACCAGCAGTACGGCATTAAGGCCGTGCCCGCGCTGGTCGTCACCTGCGGCGGGAAGTTTGACGTGCTTTACGGCAGCCTGCCGGTGCAGCAGGCGCTGGAAGAGGTGAAGCAGCGCGGTGACTGCGCCGGAACGGCCGCGCAGATGCTGCAGGGCGTGGAGGGAGCGCGATGAAGTGGCTTATCCCATTCATGGCGCTCCTCGTGGTGCAGCATGCTCACGCCGATGCGGCCAGCGATGCTTACAGCGCCGGGGCGAGCCTTGCGGGCAGCAGCAAGGGGCAGGGAACGGCGGCGGCGAAAAATACCGATCCGTCATCCGTTATCCCGGGCTATACGTCGAGCCCCTCGCAGAGCGGCTACTACGGCGGCGTGCAGGGCGGTGACGGCGGCATCAGCGACAAGGGCCAGACCGAACTCAGTCAGAACGAGGCCGGACAGGCCATCACCGACTCGTCCACGAAGAATCCGGCGGTAACCATTGACCCGAACGCCGACTTTATTCAGAACGGTAAAAACGCCGAGGCGAACAGCGGCACCATCGTGGACGGCACCAACACGCAGTGCACCACTAAAGTGGTGTCAAAGTCGGTGTTTGAGAACTACAGCTGCGACCGGGACGTGGCGCAGGTGCAGACGTGTGCGCGTACCGGCAGCGTTATCGTAACCGGTTCCAGCCATACCGAGACCCGAACGCTTAGCCTCACCCTGACGGACGCCTCCCGCATAGGCAGTGAAGACCGGCTGCAGGTCAGTATCACCTTCCCTGAGACGGCCACGCTTCTCAGCGGCAGCACGCTGCTGGTTTATACGCCTGCACCGTCCTACAGCACGGGTTTTAATTACGCTGTGGACATTCTGAATAACAGCGTGGGTCTGCAATACGGATCGGGTGCCGTATCCCTGAACGTTACGGGGCTGACGGTTAACGCCGGGCAGACTTACACGGCCGTGATCACCCCGCAGGGGCAGTCAGGCAGCAACCATTCAAAACCCACCACGACGCTGGTCGGTTATCTGCGGGATGGCACGACCGTTTTTCATCTGGATGTCACCTATCAGGTCACCGTATCGGATAAACAGGCCGCCACCACCTGGACGGAAAGCTGTGGCTTTGATAAGTCTTCAGCGACGGCGACCGCCGGGAGCGTATGCACAGATCCGGGCGGAACCCGCTCCGTGACGTCTGACGGGCAGACTTATTCCCAGACGCAGAGCTGCTGGCAGTATTCGGACGCTTACATCGTGCCGGTGAGCTCAACCGGCAACTGCAGCACCCTGATGGCTAACAAAAACTGCACCGTCTCAGCCCGCAGCTGCACGCAGGCGGAAGGCAGCACCTGCCTGCACGAACAGGACACGTACCAGTGTCAGACCACCTACAGCTCGCAGGGCCTGCTGTGCGGCGGAAACTATATCTGCCAGTCCGGCAGCTGCGATGAAACGAACGGCGCCGGCGACAGCGGATTTGATACCGCGGTGGCCAAACTCGCCGGGCTGGCCTCGGCGGGCGACGACGTGAAGGCCGACCAGGTGAACGTTAAGGCGTTTACCGGACAGGCCCTCTACTGCCGTAAGGCGATGGCCGGATTCTCCAACTGCTGCGTTGACACCGGCTGGGGTAACAGCGCGGGGCTCGCCAACTGCAACAGCGACGAGATGGCCATCGGCAAAGCCAAAGCGAAGAAAGTCACGGTGCTGGTCGGCGAAGCCTGCAACCGCGCGGTGCTCGGGGTGTGCGTGCAGAAAAAGCAGGCCTACTGCGTGTTCGGCGGCAAGCTCGCCCGCATCATCCAGGAGCAGGGCCGACGCGACCAGCTGCACGTGAGCTTTGGCAGCGGTGACTCGCCCAACTGCCGGGGCATTACGGTGCCCGAGCTGCAGGCCATCAACTTTGACCTGATTAATTTCCAGGACTTTTACAGCGACCTCATGGCCAACCAGAAAATCCCTGACTCCGCCACCATGGTGAAGCAGGCGAAAGATCGCATCGCCGCGCAGGTTAACGCCCAGACGGGAGGAAAATAATGAAGCAGACGCTGCTGGCCTGCCTGCTGATGGCGGCCACCTGTCAGGCCGTGGCGGACGACGCGCCGCCCGCCGACGCCGTGGTGACGCCGGCCGATCCGTTCACCGGCTGGCACTGGTACAACGAACCGAAGAAAAAGCCAGACCCGCCCGCGCCGAAGCCGCAGCCCGCGCCGCGGGTGCCGGACTTCAGCCGGCTGTCGCCCTCGGAGCAGGCTGACGTGCTGAAAGGCTACACGAAGGAAGCGCTGAACAACGCCATCCTGCACCCGTCAGCGGAGAACACGGCCACCTTCCTGCGCTGGCAGAAGTTCTGGACCGACCGGGCCTCGATGTTCAGCCAGTCGTTCGCGGTGGCGCAGCTTGACCACCCGGACCTCGACTACAACCTCGAGCACCCGCACTACAACAGCACCGCGCCGCTGCAGCAGGCCCGTGACCAGGAGGAGCAGACGCAGGCCATCAGCGAACTCGCCGGACAGTACGGTCTGTTCTACTTCTACCGGGGCGGGGACCCGATAGACGCGCAGATGGCGGGGGTGGTGGCGGACTTTGCCCGCCTGCGCCACGTCTCGCTGATACCGGTGAGCGTGGACGGCACGGTGTCGCCGCAGGTGCCTGAGAGTCGTCAGGACGGCGGGCAGAGCGCGCGCATGGGCATCACCCACTTCCCGGCGCTGTTCCTGGTTGACCCGAAGTCAAAAAGCTTCCGCCCGCTCGCCTACGGCTTTATGACGCAGGACGATCTGGCAAAGCGCTTTCTCAACGTGGCCACCGGCTTTAAACCTAACTTCTGAGGACTGAGTGATGCTGACGTTTTCACCCGTCTGGCACGGGCGGCTGCGCGCTGCCCGGGGCCTGCCGAACCTGCTGCTGCAGACGCTGGTTATCCACCCGGCGCTGCTGTTCTTTCTGCTGTTTTTACTGATGTCACACAATGCGGGCAGCGCCGGCAGGATGCTTCTTAACGCCGCTGAAAATCTGGTGCGTAACGCGCCGCCGGGGCAGGTGTGGGACTGCGCTTCGCAGACCCCGCCCGCGACTACCCTTCATCAGGGTGCGCCTGCGCCGGAAGATTTACAGGCGGACACGATGCCTGCGCCCTGCATTAAGTCACCGCTCAGCGCAGAGGCGTGGGCGGCGCGGACTGACGGCACGCTGCTGTCACTGTATGAGTGCGGCGTGCTGCTGTCTCTCACCGTAAGCCTGGCGACGTGGGCGCTGCGCCGCCGTGCACAAGGATAAACGTAATGAACAGATTCCCCCTTATTGTCACGCTGTTTATGGCGGGCATTATCCTCAACTGCCTGCGCCAGCTGCTGGCGTACTCCGTGAGCCTGACGTACGACGTGCTGATTGTCGTGTCGGTGGCGTGTTTTGCCCTGATGGCGCTGGGCATCTTCACGGAAGTCCTGGCGCACCGCCGCGCGCGCCGCGGACCCGGAGGTCATCATGAGGCTTAAGGTTCTGCTGGCGGCTGCGGTGCTGCTGCCGGTGCTGGCACAGGCTTCCGTGGCTGATGACATCGCGGCGCTGGAGCAGGCAAAGGGGCAGCAGGGCGCGCAGCTGCCCGACTTCGGCCTGCCCGGTGCCGCACCGGTGCGCACCGCTCCTGCCAGGCCGCCGAACCTGATGACGCTGACCGACGGCCGGCGCGTGAACCTCAACGACTATGCGGTGGTGGTGTTTATGCAGCGCGGCTGCCAGTACAGCGCGAAGTTCGATCCGAAGCTCAGAGCGTGGGCCGATGAAGCGGGTATAAAGGTGTATCCGTACACGCTGGACGGCTACGGCGACACGTCCTTCCCGGTGGCGCTCATCCCGCGCAAGGCCGGGCCGAACGAGCCTATCGCCGGCGAGATCCTGACGTTCTTCGGCAACGGGCTGCCCATCGCCACGCCGACCACCTTTATGGTTAACGTCAACACCAACATGGCTTACCCGCTCTATCAGGGCGATACGGACATGAGCACCCTCAGCCAGCGTCTCGCACAGATGATCGAGGCGGATATTGACCACCTGCCGCCCGACACGCTGGGGCCGGTACCGAGCAGCGCCTCGCTGACGCCGCAGTAAACGCACGCGGTCCTGCCGCATACGGAAAAAATCATGACGGAACACCCTTTAACGCTCTCGCGAACCGAGACGGCGCTTCTGCTCGTCTGCGCCTCGATGCTGGCGGCGGCCGGGATTTACGCCTGGCTTGCCTGCGACCTGACGGGCCTGCCCGCCGGCATCGCTTACGGCACCGACGCGCTGCTGCTGAGCGGGCTGCAGCTTTACCCGCTGCTGTTTCTGTTTGCCCTGGCCGGCGGCTTTGGCTGCGGCGCGCTGGTCAGCATCACGCTGCGCCGGCACGGATTTATGGCTGAACGCGGCCCTTACCACCCCGGCAACACGCACCCCCACTGAGACGGACTGAAATGGAAAACAACATGCATACCCCTGTTTTCACAATGACCACGGAAAAAATGCTTCAGCTGAGCGTGGAAGAACACACAAGCGTGCTGGCCAGACTCTGGCGCAAGCGGAAAGGGCACGTTTACGTGCAGGGCGAGACTGGCACCGGCAAGACGACCGTTGCACGCTATGTGGCCACACAGCTTAAGGCTTATTTTTTCAGCTATGAGTTGCTGTCGCCGGAGGCGTTTAAAGCGGAGCAGGCAGACATCATCGCGCATCTGGCCGCCAGCAGAAAGAAGGTCCTCATCCTCGATGGCTTTTTTCCGCAGCATGCCAGCCACGCGTTCAGCACGCTGCTCCGCGAACTCCGGGAGCAGGGCGTCAGCCTGTTTATCTTCTCACAGGAATCCCTTGTCCCGGGCAGTCCGCAACGGCATGACGATCTGAACGTTTCCCCGGATGCCTTCACGACGATCGCTGAGTTTCGTTACGCCAGCCGCGAACGCCATGCCGTGACGTTGCATCAGGCGAAATAACCGCAGGCTTTTTATCTCATTCAGCGCGGGCAGCTCAACCTCTGCCCGCTACGGAGTTCTGACACATGAAACTCAGGCAGTTCCTTCTGGCCGCCGCCACGGCGATGGCCATCAGCAGCCCGGCGCTGGCCGACGTGCAGGGCGACCTCAACGGCTACTTTGGTAGCCTCGGCTTTGACGGTAACGTTTCGAAAGCGCAGGCGTGGCAGGGGCAGGCAGCTGGGTACATCACCGGCGGTTCGGTTTACCTGCGTAACCCCGTCAAGCAGGTGCAGCTTATCTCGATGCAGGTCCCCTCGCTGAACGCCGGCTGCGGCGGCATCGACGCCTACCTCGGGGCGTTTTCCTTTATCAACGGCGCCGAGCTGCAGCGGTTCGTGAAGCAGATTATGAGCAACGCCGCCGGCTATGCCTTCGACCTTGCCCTTCAGACCATGGTGCCGGAGCTCAAGCAGGCCAAAGACTTCCTGCAGAAGCTCGCCTCGGACGTGAACTCCATGAATATGAGCTCCTGTCAGGCGGCACAGGGCATTATCGGCGGCCTCTGGCCGGTGTCGCAGGTGTCCAACCAGAAAATCTGCCAGGACATCGCCGGCGAGAGCAACATCTTCTCCGACTGGGCGGCGTCCCGCCAGGGCTGCACGGTGGGCGGGCAGGGTGACAGTGTCACCAGTCGCGCCTCTGATAAAGATAAGGACCAGGTACTGAAAAACAAAAACCTCATCTGGGACGCGCTGGGACGCAACCATCTGTTTGACGGCAACCGGCAGCTGAAGGAGCTGGTGATGAGCGTGGTGGGCTCCATCATCTTCAACAAGGACGGGCAGGTCACCATCCTGACCCCGCTGGTTGATAACCGCGACATCATCAACGTCCTGATGCGCGGCGGTACCGCAAAAATATACAGCTGCGACGAGCAGGACCTGTGCCTCGGGCCCATGCCCGCAGACGTCACGGTCAGCAGCGACGTGGCGCTGGTCACCCAGGTTCGCAACATCATGATTTCCATCGACAGCAAGCTCAGCGCCGACACCGGCCTGTCAGACAGGGAAAAGGGCTTTATCAACACCACCTCGGTGCCGGTGCTCAAGTACCTGACCAACTCACGCAGCATGGGCATGAGCCCGACCTACCTGATTCAGGTCGCAGACTTCATCGCGCAGGACATGATGATCCAGTACCTGCAGGAGCTGGTGAAGCAGGCGAGTCAGTCGCTGGCGGGTAAAAACTTCCCGGAGCAGGCCGCCGGCGAGCTGCGCAACAACGTGCAGTCCGCGACCTCCCTGCTGGCGCAGATGAAGCTGCAGTCGACCGCCGACCAGAACGCGCTGGACGGCATCGACCGCAACATGCAGTACCTGCAACAGCAGGTGTCGACCATTATCTCAACGTCTTATCAGGGCAATTATCAGTGGGGTACCGGCAATGACTGAGGTCTGGACCATTTACGGCGGTGACATGTGGCGGCAGGTGTTTAACGGCGTCGTCACCGTCATCGGCAGCGACACGTATGACACGCTGAAGCGCATCGTCGGGCTGTTTGGCGTACTGGGCGTAATGTTCAGCTTTATCAAGTCACGTAATCCGACGGTGTTTCTGCACTGGCTGGCCATCTTCTTCGTGATAACGTCGGTGCTGCTCGTGCCCAAGCGCAGCGTGCAGATTCTGGACGCCACGGACCCGGCGGCGGTGTACGAGGTGGACAACGTGCCGGCGGGTCTCGCCTTCATTGCCGGCCTGTCGTCTTCAACGGGCTATGCAATGGCAAGGCTGTACGAATATACCTTCTCGCGCCCGGACTCGCTGACCTACACGAAGTCCGGTATGCTGTTCGGCTCGCAGATCGTGGCGCAGACCACGGACTTCCGCTCGCAGAACCCGCAGCTGTCGCAGATGCTGACCGACTACGTGGAGAACTGCGTGGTGGGCGACATCCTGCTTAACAATAAGTACACCGTGTCGCAGCTGCTCAACAGCACCGATCCGCTGACGCTGATTACCAATAACCCGAGCCCGCTGCGCGGCCTGTACCAGGACACCGGCAGCGGCCGTCAGTTCATCACCTGTCAGCAGGCAGCGGCGGTGATCAAAAACCTCATCGGGGCGGACGTGCGCATCGGGGGCACCACCTGGCACGCGCTGGCCACGCGCGTCTTCGGCAACCGCGTGAGCGGGGATACCCTGCTCGGCAACGCGATGGACGAGAGCTACAACTTCTTTTACGCGGGCGGGCTCAGCGCCTCGCAGATCATGCGTAACAACATCACCAACGCGGCCATCCGCGACGGGTGGAAAGGCTTTGCGGCCCGGTCGTCCGATACCGCCAACCTGCTGAACCTCGCGACCGAGTCGAGCCTGACCAAGCAGCGCATCAGCTGGGGCGCGGGCGGGGTAATTGCCGCACGCACGCTGCCGATGTTCCAGTCCCTGATGATGCTGGTCCTGATTGCGCTGTTCCCGCTGGTGATTGCACTGGCGCTGGTGAATCACGATATCTTCGGGCTGAAAACGCTGAAGCTGTACGCTGGCGGATTCATTTACTTCCAGATGTGGCCGGTAATGTTCGCCATTCTTAACTCGCTGGCCAACTTCTATCTGCAGAGCAAAACCGGGGCGACGCCGCTGGTGCTGGCCAATCAGGACCAGGTGGCGCTGCAGCACTCGGACGCGGCCAATATCGCGGGTTACCTGAGCCTCTCAATTCCCATACTGGCAGGCTTTCTGACGAAAGGGGCCATGTCTGTGGCGGGGCAGGCGGTGGGGGGCGTGCTGAGTTCGGCGGCGTTTACCACCGGCGGCCAGGCTTCAACAACCGCCGACGGCAACTGGTCGTTCAACAATATGTCGATGGATAACGTTAACGCCAACAAGTTTGACACCAACATGACCCGCCGTTCGGGGTCGCAGGGCTTCCAGACCAGCAACGGCTCCATGCATACGCAGACGGCCGACGGGAGCCAGGTCTATGATACCTCCGGGGCCATATCGAACCTGCCGGTGAACATGCGGCTGAGTGCGCTTGCCAGCAGCGGATTCTCCGAGCAGGCGCGTCAGGCGCAGCAGCAGGCGCAGAGTTCGCTCGATGGCTACAACCACAGCGTGACCAGCGGCTTCCAGCAGATGAACCAGCTGACGCAGCAGAGCGGCAACAGCGACAGCGTGACGCAGGGCAGCGACAGCAGCGTGGCCACGAACATCTCTAAAGGCACAAGCCAGATGCAGTCGGCCGTGGAAGGGTACGCCAAAGCCAATCATATCTCCCAGCAGGAGGCTTATAATCGCCTATCTAATGCCGCTGTAGATCAATCTGTAAACGCTGGAGTGAGTGGTAAGTTCGATTCAAGTAAAACGCTCTGGGGCAAGGCAGGCGAATGGGCTGTTGGGGTCAGTGGCGAAGCGCATCTCGGAGCTGAAAAGAAAGGGAGCATGACCGACCAGCATGGCGTTCAGGACTCGCATTCAGCCAGCACAGATCTGCGACAGGATAAGAACAGCCAGTTTGTACGCGACTTCCGCCAGGGCGTGGATATGGTGACGTCGACCCGCCTGAGCGAGTCCGGCAGCCACACCGATAACCAGTCTAACTCGCAGGCGCAGCAGTTCGCGGCGACGCTCAACGATGCGAAAAGCCAGTACCATCAGTACACCGAAAGCAGCACGCGCAGCCAGGAGTTCAGCCGCATGGCCACGCTGTCGCAGACGCAGAGCGCCAGCCTGGACGCCAACTACAACCAGGAGTTCGTGGACTGGACTACGGCAAAGTATGGCAGTGACGCGCAGAACATCCTGACCAACGTGCGCAGCGCGCAGGGTGCAGCTACCGAGTTTATGCACGAGCGGCTTGAGCCGGAAATTATGCGCAACTACGGTGCGCGTACAGACCAGGTGAACAGCCAGCCGCTGCAGCCGACCCTTTCCCTGGACGCGCCGGGCACACTTCAGAGCGGTAACAGCCCGATGCCGGGCGGTTCACCCGGGGCAGGTTCCAGCGTTCCGGCAGGTGAATACACCGGCAATGTCAGCAACGGCGGCGTACGTGAGCAGCATCAGGAAAGTCCAGCTGGTGCTCCGGCCATGGTCAGTCACAGCATTCCGTCAGACAGTCGTGTAGTTGAAGGCGGCGAGTTACAAGGTCCTGTCAGCGTAGGGGCCATACGTACAGTGACGCATTCAGCCGGCCAACCGGAGACAGATAAATCAGCCAGAGTAAGCGCTTCGGAAGCAAACATTCCACGTAACGAGCGCAATCTCACCGTTCCGGCAGGCACACCATCGCAGGCTATGAGCGATGATTTCCGCAGTGGTTCACACC